>CAIYXO010000677.1 GCA_903930165.1 uncultured Verrucomicrobiota bacterium
ATCTCGCCCCGGCCCCGATCCGGGTGTTCCCGCAACCTGAGCTGCAGATCCGCTACTTCCACGACCGGGACGTCTTCGCGGACGACCCGTTCACCGACGAGATCGAGCCCAGCATCCCCTACAGCCTCGTCGCCCAGGTCAACAACGTGGGCTACGGGGACGCCCGGAACCTCGTGATCGAAGGTGGCGAACCGCAGATCATCGACAACGAGAAGGGACTGTTGATCGAGTTCGTCACCCTGGGAGCCCAGGTTGAGGAACAACTCCTCGCCCCGTCCCTCCGGGTCGATCTCGGCGCCATTCCCGCCGGCTCCAACCGCGTCGGCCGATGGGTCTTCACCTCGAGCCTCCAGGGCAGCTTCACCAACTTCGCGGCGAACTTCCGCCACCTGGACGCCCTTGGGGTCGAAAGGTTGTCGCTCCTGCGGTCGGTGGAGATCCACGAGCTCTCCCACATCATCCAGGACACCCGCCTCAATCCCGACGGCAGGGCCGACTTCCTCGCGAACGACGTTCCGGATCCGGGCATGGTCCCGGACACGCTGTACCTCAGCGACGGACGCGTGATGCCGGTGGTCGCCGGCTCGGTCACGTCCGTCGGCCCCGCCCCGGTCCCGGGCAACCTCCGCGTGAGCGTCACGGCCACCATGCCGGCCGGTTGGGGCTACCTGCGCTTCCGGGATCCCGGTGCGCCGGAACACGTGCTCACCAGCGTGCTTCGCGAGGACGGATCCGTGCTCGCCGTCGGCACCAATGCCTGGACCACCGACCGGTTCATCTTCGGCGGGGACATCCGCCCGGTTCGGACCAACCTCGTTCACCTCGTCGACTACGCGTCGACCGGCCGCTATACGCTGGTCTACGAACCCGTGGTTCCCGTGGCCGCCGACATCGTCCCGCCGGTCAGCTCCATCGATCCCCTCCCGGCCCAGAGCGCCTCGACCTTCCAGGTTCGCTGGGCATCCACCGACGAGGGCACAGGTACCGCCTTCTACGACCTGTACGTCTCCGACAACGGCGGTCCGTTCCGCCCGTGGCTGGAGCGCACCTCCAGCATCGGCGGCGTCTACCTCGGGGAAGCCGGCCATACCTATGGCTTCTACGTGCAGGCGACCGACCAGGCGGGCAACGTCGAGCCCCGCCCCGCCACAGCCATGCAATCCACCACGGTCAGCGTGGCAAACACGCCGCCGGTCCTCGACCTGGGAGGAGACGTCACAATGGAGGAAGGGGCTCTCTTCACCCGGACGATCGGCGTCTCCGACGCCGATGCCGGCCAGGTGGTGAACCTAGAATTGCTGCCGGGCGCCCCGGCCGGCCTGCTCTTCGACGAAGCCACGGGCTCGATGCGGTGGCAGACCAGCGACGGCGACGGCCCGGCCACCCGCGAAGTGCGGATCCGTGCCACCGACAACGGCAGCCCCGCGGCTTCGGTGACCCGGAGCATCTCGATCACCGTCCGCGAGGCCAACCAGGCTCCCAACATCACCCCGCTGCCGGACTTCCTCATCACCGAGCGGTTCCCGTTGGAACTGGCCGTCGAGGCCACCGACGACGACCGGCCCGCCCAGGCCCTCAGCTACTCGCTGATCCAGGGCCCGTCGGGCTCTTCGTTGGATCCGGCGACGGGTCGCTTCGCCTGGCGCCCGCGCGGCGACCAGGGTCCCTCGACCAACGTCGTGCGGGTGCGGGTCACCGACTCCGGCTCCCCGTCGGCCGCTTCGGAGATCGCCTTCACGGTCTTCGTCCGCGACACCACAGCCGACCTCCTCGTGGCCGTGGGCTCGACCAACGTCCTCAACGGACAGTCCGCGTCGCTGCCTCTCGGACTCAACGCCGACCCTGGCATCACCAATGTCAGCTTCCGCCTGCCTTTGCCGCCGGGTGCCCTCGCCTCGGTTTCCTTGGGCGGGCTCGCGCCGGATGTGCTCTCCGCGACCCTGTCGGAACTCACGGCCGACGGCGTCACCGTGCGTCTCGAGCTGCAGAGCGGCACCTCGCTCACCACCGACCGCCATGTCGCGGACTTCCGCTTCACCACGTTTGCGGGCGACGCCTCGGACCTCTTCGTCGTCAATCCGACGCAGATCGCCGGGATCAAGGCCGCCGCCGAGGCGGTGGCCTCCACCGCCTCCCGCGCGGGCACACTGATCCTCATCGGACGCGAGCCGGTGCTGCAGTTGAGCGGCGCCGATTCCCTCACGGTCTATGGACGTCCCGGAACCCGCTTCCAGGTCCAGACCGCGCCGGACATGAACGGCCCGTGGACCCCCGTGGGCCCGGTGCAGATCCCTGCCGACGGCCGCTGGTCGACCTCGACGATCGACATCCTGGATCCGGCCCAGTTGCTGCGAGCCATCGGCCTCTGAGGCCGCCGTTGCAGCAGGAACGCAAGACCCACAAATCAACACGGCGGCGGGGATCACGGATCTCCGCCGCCGATTTCCATTCCGGTCGGAGTCGCCTCCGACACGGGCAATCGCTCAGGCCCCCAGAAGCCGGCGGAGGCCCGCCTCGTCCAGAACCGCGATTCCCAGTTCCTTCGCCTTGTCCAACTTCGAGCCCGCCTCGTCACCGGCCACGACGTAGTCCGTGTTCCGGCTCACGGAACCGGAAACCTTTCCTCCCGCAGCCCGGATCATCGCCCCGGCCTCGTCGCGGGAAAGCGACGGAAGCGTGCCGGTGAGGACGAACGTCTTGCCCGCCACTGCGGCGGCCGCCGCGCCCGATGGCGGCGCGACCCGGGACGACACCGGGCGGATCCCCAAAACCTCCAGCCTCGAAAGGATCTTCCGGCCCGCCTCCGAATCCACGAAGCCGACCAGCGCGGTGGCGGCACCGTACTCGATACATGGAAGGTACTCGGGCACGGCTGTGCTGCCCTTCTCACGCAACTGGGCCCACTTGGCGTTCGGCTCCGCAGCCCCCAGTTCCACCAATCGCTCTCCTTGGGCTTGGATGCGGCGCTTCAGGTCTTCCGCCACCGCCTTGCGCTCCTCCCGTTCGGCCGCGCCCAAGGCGGCCGCAGCCTGCCCCGAGTTCGCCGGCAAGTCCTCAAGCTCGTCGTAGAGCGCTCCGAGTCGGGCGATGCCCCGCAGGGTTTCCGACTCCACCACGGCGACGAGGTCTCCATGGAGCAATCCGATCTCGTGGGACATGGTCTCGCCGACCGAAGGGATCGCCAGGGCATGCAGCCAACGGTTCAGCGGCTGGCTCCGCGCCCGCTCAACGGCCGCCACCACCTTGGCCGCGTTCTTCGCGCCGAACGTCCGCGGTTCCTCGTCGGAGCCGAGGTTCAACGCCGCCAAGGAATCGACGGACAGTCCGAACAGGTCGAGCGGCTCCTGCACCAGGCCGCGCTCCACCAGCTTCTCGGCCACGATCCCGCCGAGGGACTCGATATCCAGGGCCTTGCGCATGGCGAAGTGTTCCAGCCGACGGGTCCTTTGCGCGGGGCAACCCGCCACGTTGACGCAGCGCCACGCCACTTCCTCGACCTCACCCGAGGCCACCTTCTCCTTGGCGATCGCACCACCGCAGGCGGGACACCTTCCGCCGACATGCCGGAGCAGGTCGAACTCCACCGCGCCGTCCGGACGCCGGGTCCGGATGACCTCCACCACCTCCGGAATCACCATGCCCGCCTTGCGGACGACCACCGAGTCGCCGATGCGGATGTCCTTCCGCCGGATCTCGTCCTCGTTGTGCAAGGTGGCCCGCGCCACGGTGGATCCCTGCACGAACACCGGCTCCAGTTCCGCCACCGGCGTGAGCACGCCGGTGCGTCCCACCTGGATCGTGATCGCCTTCAGCACAGTCTCCGCCGGGGTGATCCAGGGAACGGGCTTGTGGACCACGGCGTAGCCGGGAGCCCGTCGTTTGTTGGGAATCCGGGCGCATTCGTCAAAACGGTCGACCTTGATCACGACGCCATCGATCTCATAGGGGAGTCGGCACCGGAGATCCTTGGCTTCGTCGTATCCCGCGACGACCTCCGAGCGATAGGTGTCCAGCAGGGCCGCCATGTCCGGGAAGCTCCACCAGACGCGCTGGGTCGGCAGGCCGAAGCCGGCGAGTTTCCGGAGCATCTCCGAATGGCTGTCGAAGCGGATGCCCTCGCAGGCTCCCACGGCGTAGAAGACCGCGCGGATCGGGCGCTTGGCCACCTCCCGCGGATCCAGCTGCTTGAGGGCGCCCGCCGTGGCGTTGCGGGCGTTGGGGAACGACTTCTCTCCCGCCGCCGCCATGGCCGCATTCATCGCCGCGAAATCGGCCTGTGTGATGTAGGCCTCCCCACGGACCTCCAACAACGCAGGAGGATCCGCGAGGTCCAGCTCGAGCGGGATGGACCGCAGCGTACGGAGGTTGGTCGTGATGTCGTCGCCCCTCTGGCCGTCGCCACGGGTCACGCCCAATGCCAGCTTCCCGAATCGGTAGTGCAGGCTGATCGAGACTCCATCCACCTTGGGTTCCATCACCAACGGCACCGGGGCGGCGAAGAGATCCTCCGTGTTGGTGCCGTGAACCAGCCGTCGAACCTCCCGATACCACGCCTCCAGTTTCGGGAGCGTGTTGCCGTCCTGAATCCGGTTCCGGAGCTCCCGGTCGGGCTCCGCCTCGGGGGTCGGCACCTCGGACGCCTCGACCTTCTCCAGCGAAAGCATCGGCTTCAGGTGTTCGACACGGGCGAAACCCTCGGACGGCGCCCCGCCGACCCGTTGGGACGGGGAGTCCGCCGTCACCAACTCCGGATGTTCCGACTCCAACTGCAGGAGTTCCCGATACACGCGGTCGTACTCGAGGTCGCTCGCCAGCGGGGCTGCGAGGACGTAGTAGGCGTGGTCCCACTCCCGGATGCGGGCGACCATCGCGTCATGTCGGCTCTTCACGTCGTCGGACACACGCTGAAAATGGCGCAACAAGGTTCCGGATAGAAGTCCCCGATGCCGAGTCCGCGGCTTGCCCAAGTGCCGCTTCACGCCACGATCTCGGCATGCCGAAGCAGCACTGGCTCGTGAAACAGGAACCCGAGGCGTACCCGTGGTCCCAACTGGTCGCAGACGGCAAGACCGCCTGGACCGGCGTCCGGAACTTCCAGGCGCGTCTCTCGCTCCGCGCCATGAAGAAGGGAGACCCCGTCCTGTACTACCACAGCGTCACCGACAAACAGGTGGTCGGCATTGCCGAGGTGGTCAGCGAGGCCTATCCGGATCCGACCGCGACCGAAGGCGAATGGTCCGCCGTCGATATCGCATCGAAGAAGCCCCTCGCACGCCCGGTCGACCTGGCGACGCTCAAGACGGATCCGATCACGGCCGAGATGCCCCTGATCCGGCAGTCGCGGCTCAGCGTCATGCCGCTGGAAAAGGCCGTCTTCGACCGGATCGTGGAACTGTCCCGGAAGTCCTGATTCCATGCCTGGGCCGGACTCGGCACCGGACGGATCTTCACTCGGCGACGAGTCCGTCCACGAGCTGGACCACCCTGTCGGCCAGTGCCGCCAACTCCGAGTCATGGGTGGCCACCACCAGGGTCATCCCTCGCTCTTTTCGGATCTCCAGGAGCAGGCGGACGATCCCCTCTCCGTTCCTGGAGTCCAGGTTCCCGGTCGGCTCATCGGCCAGGATGATGGACGGACGATTGACCAGGGCGCGGGCGATGGCCACCCGCTGCTGTTCGCCGCCCGACAACTCTCCAGGCCGATGGTCCAGCCGGTCACCGAGTCCGACCCGTTGAAGCAACGCCATGGCCGCCTCGCGGGCCACCGGAACGGGGCGACGGGCCATGCGCGCCGGCAGCATCACGTTCTCCAGCGCGTCCAGTTCGGGCAGCAGATGGAAAGCCTGGAAGATGAGACCGACATCCTCGTTGCGGAACCGGGTGAGCCGATTTGTGTCGAGTGCGGTGAGGTCCAGCCCCTTCGCCTCGATGGTTCCGGAATCGGGTCGGTCCAATCCGCCCAGGAGGTGAAGCAGCGTGCTCTTGCCGGCACCGGACGCCCCCCGCAACGCCACAAAGGCTCCGGGAGCAACCTCCAGATCGACTCCCCGCAGCACATCCAAGCGGCGGCGGCCGAGCTGGTAGCTCTTCCGGACAGCGCGGGCCTTCAGGATAGGTGACGTGTCATTCATTGCGGAGCGCCTGAACCGGTTGGAGCCAAGCGGCACGGAGGGCGGGCAACACGCCGGCCAGGAGGCAGATCACCAGCGATCCGCCGCAGATCACGACCACGTCCGAGGTGACGATGCGGGCCGGCAATTCCTGAAACTGGTAGAGCTGGGCCGGGAACAGATCGAGGCCGAAGGTGCTGTTCATGAAGTGGAGGAACTCGTTCCGGAACCGGATTCCGGTCCAACCTAGGAGGTAGCCGCAGACCACTCCCACGACGCCGACCGCGAGGCTCTGGGTGAGAAAGATCAACGCGACCTGACGGGGCGTGGCGCCGAGCGCCTTCAACATCCCGATCTCCCGGGTCTTCTGGACCACGAAGGTGATCAGGGCGCTCATGATGCCGAAGGCCGCCACGATCACGATGAAGAACAGCAGGTAGAACATCATGTTCTTCTCCACCACCAACGCGCCCAGAAGCTGGGAATTGTCGGTCATCCACGAACTGACCGAGTAGCCGCCGTCGAGCCCGGACCAAAGTTCCCGCTCCACCCGTGAGGTGGTCGGCATGTCCGGGTTGTGGAGCATGACCGTGATCCCGGTGACATCCTCACCGATGCCATGGAGGTCCTGTGCATCCTCGAGCCCGGTCAGGATCACCGACGTGTTCAGGTCGTAGAGTCCGGCGTCGAAAATGCCCGACACCTCGAAGTTCTGTGCCAACGAGGCTTCGCGCCGGCCCGCCTCCCAAGCCTCCCTCATCCGCTTCAAGGCCGGGAGCGAATAGACGGAAAGGCGGTCGCCGACATGGACCTTGAGTGCCGCTGCCAACGAGGTCCCAAGAAGGAGTTTGTTGGGTCCGAGGTCGAACCGACCGGAGACGATGTTTGACGCGACGTCGGACACCCGGGGTTCCAGCGAGGGATCCACACCGCGGACAACGGGAGCGAATGGCCTGGGATTGCCCTCCTTGGGCTGGGTCTCCATGAGCACCTGGGTGTTCACATAGGGGGCCACAGCACGAACGGCAGGATTCGTGGACACCACCGCCGCCAGGTTCTTCCAACCGGACAGAGGCCTTTCCGGCGCCTCGACACGAACATGGGCGCTGAATCCCACGATCCTTTCGCGCAACTGCTCGCCAAAGCCGGTCATCACCGCGATGACAATCATCAGCACCGCCACCCCAAGAGTCACACCGAGGACGCAGATCAGGGTGATGATGGAGACAAACGTCCGCTTGGGCCGCAGGTAGCGGAGGGCAAGGGCGATCTCGAACGGCAGCGGCGACATGACGTAGGCAGCCAATGTGGTGACCCGCATGGAGGGACACAAGTCCGAGGACGAATCCCGGTACCTAC
>CAIYXO010000678.1 GCA_903930165.1 uncultured Verrucomicrobiota bacterium
CGATCGCCCGGACGGTGGCGCGGAACGGAAAGTTCTCGCTGCGTCTCGGCCGCTCGGTCAGGGGCTCGTTCAGGGCCCTCTACATCCCATTCAAGGGGCGTGCAGAGCGCGCCCTCTCAGTCAGAGGAGGAATCAAGTGAGCAATTGGAAAAGACACTTCATGGGACTGGCCGGGACCATCATGGTCGCGGCCGGACTCGCCATTCCGTCGGTTGCCGTGGGCCATCCCTCGGTCTATCAGGCGACGCCGAACACGGCATCGGGCACACCCCCGACGCTGTCGGCAGGTGCGACTCGTTACGCGATCAGCCAGCATGGCTACACCAGGGTGCTGGATGAGTCGAACGGTGCCACCACCAACGGAGTCCTCAACTTCATGAAGATTCCATCGGCCTGGCGGAACGCAGCGGGCAGGACCAAGGCCGAGTGGTTCGCCGAGGCGGCGACCGGCCTGCAGGTTCATGCCACCTGTCAGGGAGTCGCCCAGCTCGATGAGGATGCGATCCTGGCCTGGCAGGGTGCCGACCCGTTCTATGCCTACATTCCGTGGCAGAAGACCGCGTCGGGGCTGGATGACCTCGCCAACACCGACCCGGCCGAGAAGGGCGGGCTCGACGATTGGCTTTCGGTCATCCAGACCGAGACCGGTGTCGATCTGGCGGCCGCACCCGATGTCGCGGCCGCCTGCACCAACCTCGGTGGCACCTATGTGGCCGCCGACAACACCCGCACCCAGGGCAGCTCCTTTGCGTCGGGCGACATCGCCGCCGCAGTCGACCCGCTCCAGATCCTGATCGGTGATCTCGAACTCGAGGTGACCGGACTCGACGGTCAGGTCACCGCCCTCGAAGCGGACCTCGCAGAAGCAGAGCAGGCCCTGGCCGAGATGGTCGACAGACCGATGGTCGCGATGCTGTCCACATCGGCCTTCCCTCTTGGGGTCGGTTCCGTGATGGTCAGCGGCGCGTTCGACTCCCAGGTCTCGGTCACGGTCGAGGTCTCCGAGCAGGTCCGCAAGAGGCTGAAGCTCGCCTCGAGGACCATCGGCCAGGCAACGGCCAGTACCGGTGCGACCGGGGCCGCGATGTTGGTGCCGAAGGCCGTCAACCAGAGTGTGAGCGCGAAGCTCCGGGGCAAGAGGACCCCGGTGACCGTTCGGGCAACGCTCGGTGACGGCACCTGGCAGAAGGGAGCCACGGTCACCGGCTGAGCCGGAGTTCACGGTCGGCAGCCGCCCCGGACACTCAGGTCCGGGGCGGCCGTCCGTCCGGAATGCACATGTGTTCCCGCAGACGGGAAGGAGAAACAGGAGATGAACGAGATTCACGTGATCAAGAGGGCTTCGAGAGTTCCGGTCGGATGGTTGGCGGCCGGCGTCCTGGCTCTCGCTGCCCTGTTCGCACTCACGGTCGAGGATCATGCCGAGGCGCATACGACCGTGTCGAAGGTGAAGCCTTCCGGCTCCGCCCCGAGTTCCATCAGGGCCGTTTCGGTCAGTTTCACCGGGGTGATCAGAGGAGGATCGATCAGGGTCTTCAGCTCGGGTGGTCGGGTCGTCTCCAGGGGGAGCGGCGGACGGGATCCGCGAGATGCGACCCGTCTGATGGTGCCCTTGAAGAAGGGACTCGCGCGAGGTAGCTACACGGCTCGCTGGAAGATCGTCGCGGCGGATGGCCACGCCCAGTCCGGCTCCTTCAGGTTCCGGCTGAGGTAGCGGTGGGGAACTTCCGGAAAGGAATGGTTCGAGCCATTTCGGTGGGCCTGATCGTCCTCGCCGTCTCGGTTCTGGTTCCGTCGTTTGCGGGCGCTCATGTGCAGGTCACCCCTTCGGTGGTCGCCCCGAATGACCCCGTGCTTTTCACGGTGCTCGTTCCG
>CAIYXO010000679.1 GCA_903930165.1 uncultured Verrucomicrobiota bacterium
CGACCGCCACGGCGAGGTCTTCATCCAGGAGGCGAACGACCAGGGATGGCCGTTGATGCCGTTCCTCCAGGGCGCCTCGTACCCGCTCTGCGGCGACGACATCCCGCGTCCCTACTCGCCCCCGTTCCCCAAGACCGGCGAAGTCGAGATGGGCGGCACCGGTCTCTCCGGCCTCGCGCTTTCCGAAGGGTCCGACGCCTTCCCGGCGCCGTGGCGCGACGTTTTCTTCGTCGCCAACCCGATCACGCGGAAGGTCCAGGCCATCCGCGTCCACCGCGGCGCCTCCGCCTCCTCACCCGGCGCCTACGGCAACGGCTGGCAACTCGAGCATCTCCCGGATTTCCTCCTCAGCAGCGACCCCTGGTTCCGGCCGGTGGCCATGAGCCTTGGACCGGACGGCTGCCTCTACATCGTCGACTGGTACAACCAGGTCATCTCGCACAACGAGATCCCGCGGACCCACCCGGACCGCGACAAGACCCGCGGCCGCATCTGGCGCGTCCGCCACCAGAGCCAGCCCCACCGGACGAATGTGCCCGACCTCGACCGCGTGCCCGAACGCGACCTCGTTTCCCATCTCGCCGCCGGCAACGCGTGGGAAGGACACGCCGCCTGGCAGGCCATCGTGGACCGCGGCGCCCGCGATCTCGTTCCGGCGCTGCGCCGGATGCTTTCCGACCGCAAGGCTCCCGCCGAACATCGCCTGCGTGCCCTGTGGGCCTTGGAAGGTCTCTCCGCCCTCGAGTCCAGGACGCTCCGCTCCGTCTTCATGGAATCCGGCAGCCGTTCGCTACGACGCGAGGTCGTCCGCGCCTCCGCCGGCTCCGCGCTGCCTGCAAAGGACACCCTGGCCCTCGCCACCCGCGCCCTTGTCGATCCCGATCGGCTGGTTCGCCAGGAAGCCATGAGGGCGTCCTCCGCATTGCTGGCCTCGGCGACCACCCCTGAGGCGGTCCGCACCGAAGCCGTGCGCGGACTGCTCGAGGCGGCGGCGGCGAGTCCCTTGGGCGACTGGACCAAGTTCCCGGGCTACCACCGCGACTTCGAGCGGTACATCGTCCGGGCGGCCCTCGAATCCCGGAAGCCGGACATCTCCCGGACGGTCGCCCTCGCCAAGCCTGGGCTGACGGTTGAGGCCCGCGTTTTGGCCTCGCTGGTCCTCGGCGGTCCCGAAGGGGCACGCCAGTTGGCCCGCCTGCTTCCCACCCTGGGTCGGCCGCTGACCTCGGAGGAACTCCTGCTCGCGGCGCAGGCCGCGGAGGAACCCGCTTCGCGCGACGCATTGGAGGCCGCCCTCGCCGATCCGGCCACCCTCGCCCAACTCCATGCCCAGCGCGCCCGCATCGGACGTCCCGAAGCTCTCCTGCCGCTGCTCACCGACTCCGTCCGCCGGCTCCTGTCTGGGTCGCCCGGGCCGGAAACCCTGGATCTCGGACTCCGGGTCATCACGGGATTCCGTCTGGCCGGCCTCGAGCCGGAACTGGTCCGCATCGCCTCGGCGCCGGGTGGTCCGGCCGCCCGGCAGGTAATGGCATTGCGGGCGCTGAGGGAGACCGGATCCGCCCCGGTCGAGTTGCTCGGTCGGCTTTCCCTTTCTCCCGACGACGCCTTGCGCCGCGAGGTGGTGGAGTCGCTGGCCGCCTCGCGTTCGGAGGCCGCACTTCCCGTGCTGCTCCGACTCTGGCCGAACCTCGGCCCCACCCTGCGACGTGGCGTGGTCGACCGGATCGCCACCACGCCCGCCGGCGCCCGGCGCCTCCTGGCGGCGATCGCCGCCGGCGAACTCCCGCGCGAGGACCTGGACGGCTACGCGCTCGACCGCCTTGCCGCGGTGCTGCCGCAGGATCCCGAGGTCGCCCGACTCCGGACCGAGCTCGGATCCAGCCTCCGACCGGTCCTTCGCCTGGACGGCGCCGAAACCGCCCGGGTGGAAGACGAGCTCCGCCTCGTGGGCGCGTTCACCGTGGAATCCTGGGTCCGCCTGGAACCCGGTCTCAGCAACACCGATTCGCTTCTGGGCGGCGCGACCCTCGATCTCAACTTCCACGACTCCAGGTTCCGCGTGTACGTCGGCGCCCCGCACCATGACATCGTCGTGGACCCACGTCCGGCCACCGCCGAGGCCTGGACGCACTTCGCCGTCACCCGCGACGCCGAAGGACTCTACCAGATCTACCGCAACGGCGAATGGGTGGCTTCCAGCACCGCGAAGGATCCACGGGAGATCCGGCAGGCCAAGGTTGCGGGTTCCACCGCGCCGGGCGGAACCGCGGGCGACTTCGCCGAGTTCCGGATCTGGGACCATGCGCGCAGCGCGGACCAGATCCGCTCCGCCTCCAACCTCTCCCTGCGGCCCGGAACTCCGGGACTCCTCTACCACGGCCAAGGCGCCACTTGGGGGAAGCTCGGGCAGGGAGCCCGCGTGGATCAGGCCTCGGATCTCCCGCCGATCTCCACCGAGGCCGAGGCCGCCCGGATGGAATCCCTCTTCGCCGCCACCCGGGAGAAGATCGCCAAGCCCGGCGACGTCGCCCGTGGAAAGGTCCTGTTCACAACGGTCTGCGGGGTGTGCCATGCGGTGGCCGGCCAGGGTGGCCGGATCGGGCCTGCCCTCGACGGGGCCGGAGCGCATGGCGACGAGGCTCTGCTGCGAAACATCCTGACGCCGAACGCGGCGATGGAGGCCGGCTATCGGCGGTTCCGGATCGAGACCGCCGACGGGGAGGTCCACGAAGGGCTGCTCGCCGCCTCCGATGCGGAATCCATCACCTTGCGTCAGGCCAACACCGAGGACCGCCGGTTTCCCCAGGCCACGGTCCGGAAGGCCGGATTCCTGAAGGGTTCCCTCATGCCGGAAGGACTGCTCGACGGACTGAAGGAAGGTGAAACGGCCGACCTCTTCAGCTACCTCCGGACCTTGGGCACCGGTCCACGATGAGGTCCCCACGGCGCTGGGCGTAGCGGATTCGTCCATTTGCCCACGCCTGGCACGTCGAGACCGTGGAACCCATCGGGTTTTCATCCCGACCGACGAC
>CAIYXO010000680.1 GCA_903930165.1 uncultured Verrucomicrobiota bacterium
CCCGAACCGTGTGATCCCCAACTCGGATTTGGTTGGCCGACCACCAAACCCAGGGCTAGCGTGCCGCATGGCTGGCTCGTCCAAGAAATCCCCCAAACCCAAGGCGTTGCTGTTTGGAGTTGGTTTGGATTCCGATGGCCATCAACGGCTTACAACCGGAAAGAATTTCGCTCTCGTCGGCGGCTCCAAGGAAACCCACGAGGAAATGACCGAGAAGGTCGTCAAGATCAACGAGAAGCTGAAGGCCAAGGGCAAGGAGCTGCATGAGGTCAGTCGCGAGGAATTCGACGACATCGCCCATGACGTCGGGCTGAAGCGCAATCGGCCTGAACAGAACTAGAATCGGCCCTTGGGGTTATGGGGACCCGATGATCGGGTGTCTCCAATCCCTGCCCTGCCGGTTCCCGAATTCCTCACAGTCGGGAAGACCACTGATTTAACGCCGGCCGGAAGAACCGAGCGGAGGACGTTGAAGGGTCGCCCGCCGTTCGGTTCCGAAACTCAGCCCACTTGGCTCGCATAGGCCCCGGAACTCATCAAGGAATCCACCTCGGCGGGATTCGAGAGACGAACGGTGAAGAAGCTGCCACCTTGATAAGGATCCGAGTTCACCAGAGCCGGATTCTCGGCGGCGGCGGAATTGACGGCGATGATCTCGCCGGAAACCGGGGAGTAGATGTCGCTCGCCGTCTTCACGGACTCCACAACGGCGCAGGCCTCGCCCGCCTTGACCGTCCGTCCCACCTGGGGAAGCTCCACGAAGACGATGTCGGTCAATTCCTTCTGGGCATGGTCGGTGATCCCGACGACGGCGGTGTCGCCGACGAGGCGGACCCACTCATGGGACTTGGTGTACTTCAGGTCGGCCGGGACAAGCGAACTCATGGCCGTCCGATGTATCGGGGGAGAACCCGGTAGGCCAGAAGAAACCGGCAGCCGATCGGAAACCTGTCGGAATTCGGAGGCCGGCACGATTCCGAAGGGAGCGCCGTGGCCGATCCGGATCCACTTTGGCCAATCAACGTGGAAGGTCCAGACCGCCAAGTCCCTCCAAAGCGGTTCGAAGCGAGGACGCGGAGAGCGGCTTCATGACCCAAGCATCCATTCCGGCCCCGGGTGGAAGGTCGGATTCCTGCGGGAAGCTGCCGGCGGTCGTTCCCAGGATCGCGACCCGGCGGCTCGTGGCCGAGTCCTTGGGCAGTTCCAGACGAAACATCCGTGCCACCTCGATTCCGTCGATCTCCGGCATCGACAGGTCCAGCAGCACGACGTCGAAACGGACCTGGATGGCAAGATAGTAAGCCTCCAGTCCCGAAGCCGCGATCTCCACGGAATGGCCCAGGCTCCGAAGTAGAGCCAAGGCCATGGTCCGGTTCACCTCGACGTCGTCCACGACGAGAACCCGCAGGCTCGGCCGTTCCTTTTCGGACAGCGCGGGTTTGTCCATGGGATCCGGCAATCAGCGGACCACTTCGTACGCGGCGCCCTTGAGGTACTCGGTCTCCGGAATGCTCGGCAGCACGGGATGGTCGGGCGACTGGCTGTAGGTGGCGATACGCCTCAACAGCCGGCGCTGGTCGAAGGCGGCGCTCAGGGCGACGTCCTCGAACAGCTTCGTGTCGACGTGATGCGAGCAGCAGAAGGTGGCCAGGATGCCGCCGGGACGCAGCAGCTTGAGCGCCCGGAGGTGGATCTCCTTGTAGCCGCGCAGGGCGTCGGGAACCGAGGCGCGGTTGCGCGTGAAGCTCGGCGGATCCAGGACGATGAGGTCGAAGGAGTGGACGAGCCGGTCGTTGGGACCGGTGGTCGTGTGCGACTTGAGCCAGTCGAACACGTTGGCCTGTTCGAACGTGGTCGTCGTTTCCACCCCGTTGAGGGTCGCGTGGTTCTTCGCCGACGCGATCGCGGACTCGCTCTGGTCCAATCCGAGCACCTGCTTGGCCCCGGCCTTCGCGGCGTGGATCGCGAATCCGCCGAGGAACGTGAAGCAGTCCAGCACCGTGCGTCCCTTCGCCAGTTCCCCGACCAGGCGGTGGTTCACCTGCTGGTCGAGATACATGCCGGTCTTGTGGCCTTCCTGGAGGTCCACCCGGAACTTCAAGCCGTTCAGGTTCGCTTCCACGGATTCCACCGGTTCGCCGGCGAGCACCCCGTTGGAGGTCTCCAATCCCTCGAACTTGCGCGAGGCGGTGTCGCTCCTCTCGAGGATCGAGCGCGGGCTGAGGATCTTCTGGAGCACCTGCACGATGAGGCCCTTCCTGCGGTCCATGCCCAGCGAGCTTGTCTGGAGCACGAGGACATCCCCGTACTTGTCCACGATGAGGCCGGACAGCAGGTCGCTCTCGGAGTTGACCACGCGGAAGGAGGTCGCTCCGGGCTGATGGCGCCGACGGACATCCAGCGCGGCTCGGATCCGCTCCTCGAAAAACGCCGCGTCCAACTCGACACGATCCGGGGAGAGCATCCGGACGTGGATCTTGGATTTCGAATTGAAGAGCCCGGTGCCCAGCAGACGCTGGCGGTGGTCCTTCACCTGGACCAGTTCGCCGTCCGCGGGCGGCTGGGTGATGCGGAGGATCGAGCCGGAGTAGATCCAGGGGTGGCCGGCGACGATGCGATCGGCTTCTCCGGGTTTGAGCAGGACGGTAGGGAGGGTGGTTTCCATGGTTTGTAGACAACCCGCACAAGGCGGGAGCCCTGTATCCAATCAGACAAGGGGCGGACTTGGAAGGCCTTTGTCGGAGGCAGCCGTCCGCGTCGGATCACCCCTTCCACGCGATCAGCAGGGTTCCGATCCCCAGGACGCCGCAGCCCGCCAGTCTTCGCCCGAACGCCGGTTCGTCGAACAGGATCCTGCCCACGACCACCTGTAGGACCATCCCTGCCTGGAAGAAGGCGAAGGAATAGGCCAGCAGGCTTTCGCGGAAGACCAGAAGGGTCAGCCACTGCATGAGGAAAAAGACAGCGGCATGGGTGCCGGAGCTTCCGATGGGCGGTTCCGATGAAGCCGCGGCCTCCGGTGGCCCTTGGATCCGGACGATGCCGGCAAGGTGGACGGCCAGGGAACCGCTGGCGATCCAGACGCCCAGTGTCATTCCCGGCGTGCCGGATTGAACTGCCGTCTTGAGGAAGACCGCGGCCAAGGTCGACAGGGAGAGTCCTGCCAAACGTAGGATTATCCCCACGGCACGAGAGCCGTTGGAGACGGTTGGCCCCGAGCGGTTGTCCGAGAAGAGGAGGGCTCCGCCAGAGGCGGTGACCGCCACCCCGACCAATCCCGTCGCGGAAGGCGACTCGCGGAGGAACAGCCATCCGAACATCAGGGCGAGCACCGGCCGGAAGGCGGTCAAGGGACCAAACACCGAGAGGTCCGTCCTTCGGAGTGCGGAGAGCATCAGGAGGTTGCCGGCGGCGTCGATGGCACCGGCGACGACCGCGTTCCACCAGAATCGTGGTTGGGAAGCGACCACGGAGTCCCAGTCGAGAAACATCCCGACCAAACCGGCCGGCACCATCCAGAGGTAGTTTCTCCTCCAGAACCCGCCGGGATCGGTGCCTTGGACCAGGGCCTGTTTCTGGATCACCGACGCGCCGACGCTGAGGACCACACGGCCTGCCAGGATCCAGGGCAGGAGGTGTCCGGGATTCACGGATTCGGGCTTCCCGCAGACACGGCGTCGCCGACGCGCCGCAGCCATTCCCATGTGTAGAGCCCGGTGCCATGGCCGTCGCC
>CAIYXO010000681.1 GCA_903930165.1 uncultured Verrucomicrobiota bacterium
GCCCCTCGCCCCCTTCCCTCTTAAGGTTTACCCTCCTCCCCCACGTCAAAGTCAAGACCGAAACCCGCGCTTTGCGGGTTGCCTTTGACGAATCTTGATTTACCGCGGACCAGAACAGGAGATCAGGAAGCTCGCCATAGAAGGCGAAAAGCATGGAGATCTACAGACGGACGTTATCCGGTCGCCCGTTCGTTTCAACGCCGCTGGCGCGGACGCCAAGTAAACGGACGAAAGGACAAGTCGGAGTCACCGGAGCCGCCGCCATTCCGATTCGGCAATTCCGCCGCGGGCGCCTCGCTCGACTTCGAGGTTCCCGGAGTTTGGGAAGGACGGTTTCCGGCGCGAAGCTGCAAGCGCAGGATTGGCAACGGACGAGCGAATCCAAGGGCAGGTCTTCGGGATTCACTCGACAGCAGTTTGGACAAATCCACGCCGGCATCCCTCAAAGATCGGTCACCGCCTAGAGACTCCGCATGGGGAAGCGGCGCCCTGCCCTAGCGGCAAGGGCCGAATGGATTTGCCACAGTTTGCCACTTAAGGTCCCATTCGTTCCGGTTCGGTCGGAATGACTGTGATTCACACGGAAGCGCAGAACTCTCGGTTTCCCCAATGAAATCAGGGTTTTTGTTCAGAATTTGAATGGCGCGCCCGGTGTGAGTCGAACACACGACCGTCCGCTTAGAAGGCGGATGCTCTATCCAACTGAGCTACGGGCGCACAGCCCCGAAAGGCCGTGACAATTGGGCACCGGTCCCGGGTGGGTTGGCAACCGTGTTTCCTGCGCTCAACTTCGTCCGGGTAAGTCCGCCGCCTGAGGTCCCCGAGGGCGGGGAACCCAGTCGGACTCACCCGCATTGCGCCGGTCGCCCCGTTGTCCGTAGGCTCCCCCGGCACATGACTGACTTCCTCCGTGGGGATGGCCGCCGGCAAGATGAGCTGCGTCCCCTCCGCTTCCAGAACCACATCGCCCCCCACGCGGCGGGCTCCACGCTCGTCGAATGGGGCAACACCCGCGTGATCTGCGCCGTGACCGTCGACGAGTCGGTCCCGAAGTGGATGAAGGACCAGAAGGTCTCCGGTGGCTGGATCTCGGCGGAGTATTCGATGCTCCCCTACTCGACCCTCGACCGGAAGGCCCGCGACATCTCCAAGCTCAAGCTCGATGGACGCTCCCAGGAGATCCAACGCCTGATCGGCCGCTCCCTGCGGGCGGTGATCGACCTCGAGAAACTCGGTTCCCGGACGCTTTGGATCGACTGCGACGTCCTCCAGGCCGACGGCGGCACCCGCACCGCTTCGATCACCGGCGCCTACGTCGCCCTGGGCCTGGCGTTCCGGAAGCTCCAATCCGAAGGCAAGATCGCCGAATCCCCCCTGACCGCCGGAGTCGCCGCGGTGAGCGTCGGGGTGTTCGGAGGACGTCCCCTGCTCGATCTCAACTACGTCGAGGACAAGGACGCCGCCGTGGACATGAACCTGGTGATGAACAGCCGCGGCGAGTTCATCGAACTGCAGGCGGCCGGCGAGGAGGCCACCTTCTCCGACACGGAACTGGCCGCATTGCTCGCCTTGGGACGAGCCGGGATCCAGCGGCTTCTCGTGGCCCAAACCCAGGCCTTGGCGTCATGACCCGACTGTTCCTTTGCCGGCATGCCGAGGTCGAGGAGAGGTACCACCGGGTCTTCGGCGGCCGCATCGACATGGGGCTCTCCCCGAAGGGCCGGACGCAGGCACAATCGCTCGCCGCTTGGCTGCTTCGCCATCGGTTCGATGCCGTCTACGCCAGCCCGATGCAGCGGGTCCAGCTGACGCTCGAGCCGTTCCGTCACCAATTCCAAGGCACCCCGATCCTGCTCGACGGCCTGCGCGAGGTGGATTTCGGCGGCTGGACCGGATGTGGATGGGACGAGGTCCAGGAACGGTTCGGGCACTCCGCGTTCGACTGGCTCCAGCTCATGGAGCGCAACGCGATCCCCGAAGGCGAACGCGTGGAGGACTTCCGGGCCCGGGTCGCGGCGAGCCTGCAGCGCATCCTGTCGGACTCCCCCGGACAGACCGTCGCCGTCTTCGCCCACGGCGGCGTGATCCGCATGGCGTTGGCGATCCTGCTCGATCTGCCGCTGTCGAAGTTCGAGCATGTCGAGATCGGCTACGCTTCCACGACCTGGCTGGACGTCGGCGAAATCAAGGCGGGCCGGCCGCGCACCGAGATCCAACTCCTGAACTTCACCCCATGGCGCGACCACTGAATCCCCTTCTGCGACAGGTCTCGGTGACCGTCCCGCCCTCGGTCGAGGATGCGGTCCATGCCTGGCTGGAGGTCCGTTTCGGACAGGTGCCGTCGATCTACACCGACGCCGCCACCGGACTCTCGACCGTCAGCGTCTATCCGGAGATCCCATCCGCCCGCGTGGCGGCGACCCGTCGTGAGATCCGCGAATCGCTGAAGGAGCTCGAAGCCGAGGGCATGGACGTGGATCCGGCCCGCATCGGGATCCGTTCGGTGCCGGCGAAGGACTGGAGCGAGTCGTGGAAACGGCACTTCCGTCCGATCGAGGTCGGTCCGTCCCTGCTGGTGAAGCCCACGTGGAGCCGCCGTCGGCCGCGGAAGGGACAGTCGGTGGTGGTGTTGGATCCCGGGTTGAGCTTCGGCACCGGCCAGCATGCCACGACGCGGTTCTGCCTGGAGCAGGTGGCCACGAACCGGCCGAAAGGAGCCACCCGCTCGTTCCTCGACATCGGAACCGGCTCCGGAATCCTCGCCATCGCCGCCGCCCGGTTGGGTTACACCCCGGTCACCGCCTTCGACTTCGATCCCGACTGCGTCCGGACCGCGATCGAGAACGCGGCCCTGAACGGCGTGTCGGAGGCCGTCCAACCCGCCCTCGCGGACATCACGAAGGCTCCCCGCCGCGGAGCCGTGCGCCACGACGTCGTCTGCGCCAACCTGATCCACGACCTGCTCGTCTCCGAGCGCGACCGCATCCTGGCCCGCGTGTCCGAGGGCGGTTCGCTGGTCCTGGCCGGCATCCTGAAGACGCAGTTCCCGGCCGTGGAAAAGGCCTACGAGGCCGCCGGATGGAAATGCGTCCGGTCGAAGGGGGAGCGGGAGTGGCGTTCGGGGCTGTTCCGTCGGACCGTGCCGCGCTGATTCCGATCCTGCGGGACCGGACTTCGGAAGGCATCCGGCAAGGGCCGATTGCCAGCGGAGCCCGGAAGCC
>CAIYXO010000682.1 GCA_903930165.1 uncultured Verrucomicrobiota bacterium
CCGATCCCCGTCATCGGCGGTTGATCCGGATCGCGATCACGAACAACAGGGATCTCCGGTCCGCCACCCTCCGCGTGGAGCAGTCGAGGTCCCAGTACCGCATCTCGCGGTCGCGCCTTTTTCCTCGGCAGGAGGCCGGGGCGTCCTTCGACCGCATGGGCTCCGGCGGAGACACGCGGGACCTCTGGTCGGCCAGCCTCGGTTCCACCGCCTATGAAGTGGACCTCTTTGGGCGGGTCCGGAGCCTGAACCGGCAGGCGCTCGAGAAGTTCTTCGCAACCGATGCGGCCCGGAAGTCGGCGATGATGTCCCTGGTCGCCGAGGTGGCGGCCGCGGACCTCGATCTCCGTCGGGCGACGCGGCAGGTCTCCTTGGCCGACGAGACGCTCGGACTGGTCGAGCAGTCGCGGGCCCTCAACCGGGCCGCGTTCGAGGCCGGGGCCAGCAACGAACTCGACCTCCGCTCCGCCGACGCCCAGGTCGAGTCGACCCGGGTCAGCCTGATCGCAGCCCGGCTCCAGGCGACCGAAGCACGGAACCGGCTCGAGTTCCTGCTCGGGCAACCGCTTCCGGACGGCTTCCGCTGGGACGGCGTCGAACTCGAGGACACGCTGGTGCCGCGGGTTCCGTCCGGACTGCCTTCGGACCTCCTGCAGAGGCGGCCCGACATCCTCGAGGCGGAACACAACCTCAAGGCGGCGAACGCGAACATCGGGGCCGCGCGCGCCGCCTTCCTGCCGACGCTTCGGTTGACCACCTCCGCGGGCACGTCCAGCGACGAACTCTCCAAGCTCTTCGGCGCCGGGACCGGGGTCTGGAGTTTCTCCCCGCAACTGACCGTCCCCCTCTTCACCGGCGGGGAGAACCGGGCCAACCTCGCCGCCGCCCGCGTCGGCGTCCGCATCGAGGTCGCCAACTACGAAGGCGCCATCCAGAGGGCGTTTCGAGAGGTGGCGGACACCCTCGCGTCCATCGATGCCCTGGAAGGCCAGTCGGCCGCCCTCGCAGCCCTGGTCCTCGCACAGCAGCGCCGCTTCGACCTGGCCCGCGCCCGGTTCAGCCAGGGCGAGGACATCTACCTCAACGTCCTGCTCGCCCAGCAGGACCTCTTCACCGCCCGCGTCCGTTCCATCGACAACACGTACTCGCTCCTCGCCGGCCGCATCGCCCTGTTCAGGGGCCTGGGCGGCGGATGGCAGTGAACCGGTCCCCCGCTCCATGAAGCCACCATTCCGCAATCTTCCACTCCTCGCCGCGACGCTCCTGACGGCCCTCGCCGCAGCATCCGCGGGATGTCGCCCCGAAGGATCCGCCACGGCCACGTTCGAGACGGTCGGCGCGACCACCGGCCCATTGCGTCAACGGGTCACCGCATCCGGCACCCTCGGTGCGCTGGTCTCGGTGGACGTGGGTGCGCAGGTGTCCGGAAAGGTCGTCGCGCTCCACGCGGACTGGAACTCCCCGGTCAGGAAGGGCCAGGTCGTCGCGGAGATCGACCCCACGCTCTATCGCGCCCAACTGAACCAGGCCGAGGGCGAACTCGCCAACGCGCGCGCCACGCTGACCCTCAAGAGGCAGAACCTCGCACGGAAGACCGCGCTGCTTCCGGTGAAGGCCGTGTCCCAGTTCGACGTGGACGTCGCGAGCGCCGAGGTGGCCCAGGCGGAGGCGCAGCTTTCGATCCGCGCGGCCCATGTCGAAAGCGCGCGTGCGAACGTCGACTTCTGCCGGATCACGGCGCCGGTCGACGGCATCGTCATCTCGCGCAGGGTCGATCCCGGACAGACGGTGATCGCGGCGATGACGGCCCCCCTGCTCTTCAACATCGCCCAGGACATCACGCGGATGAACATCATCGCCTCGGTTTCCGAGGCGGACATCGGCCTCGTCGCCGTGGGCCAGGCGGTTGAGTTCACCGTCGAGGCGTATCCCGAGGAGACCTTCCGCGGTGTCGTCGTCCAGGTGCGCAAGGCGCCGGTCAGTTCGCAGAACGTGGTCACCTACGAGACCCTGATCACCGTGGAGAACCCCGGTGAACGGCTCTTCCCGGGCATGACCGCGGATGTGGCCATTCTGGTAGCCCAGACACCCGATTCCACGAAGGTGCCCAATGCGGCCCTCCGCTACTCGCCTCCTTTGGAGGTCGAGTTGGAACAGGACGCCCCGGCAAGGCTCCTCCGGAACCAACGCCTTCTCTACGTCCCCGGTTCCAAGGCGGGCCGGCTTCGACCCGTCGTCGTGAAGATCGGCATCTCCGACGGTTCCGAGACCGAGATCCTCGGCGGATTGGCCGCAGGAACGCCTGTCGTGACGGCCACCAAAAGCGTTCCGGCCGGCAGGGCCGGGCTGACTCCGCCGACTCCTCCCCCTGCACCATGACCGCACCACGATCCCCCTCCGATGCCCCGCCGTTCGTCGAGCTTTCCCGCCTCTGCCGGACCTACGTCTCGGGCGAGGTGAAGGTCCATGCCGTCCGCGATGTCTCCCTCACGATCGGGCGCGGGGACCTCGTCGCCGTCATGGGATCCAGCGGCTCGGGCAAGTCGACGCTCATGAACACCCTCGGCTGCCTCGACCGTCCTTCATCGGGTTCCTACCGGCTCGACGGCGTCGACGTGGACGGCCTCGACCGGTCCGCCCTGGCCCACTTCCGCAACCAACGCCTTGGCTTCGTCTTCCAGGGCTTCCACCTCCTGCCCAGGACCTCCGCCCTGGAGAACGTCGAACTGCCGCTCCTCTATCGCGTTCCCATGATCCCGGCGTCCACCCGCAGGTCGCAGGCGAGGACCGCCCTCGAGCGCGTGGGACTCGCGGAACGACTGGACCATCACCCCAGCCAGTTGTCCGGCGGACAGCAGCAACGGGTCGCGATCGCCCGAGCCCTCGTCACTCGGCCCGATCTCATCCTCGCCGACGAGCCGACCGGGAATCTCGACACCCGGACGAGCATCGAAATCATGGCGCTGTTCCAGAGCCTCAATGCTGCCGGCATCACGATCGTCATGGTCACCCACGAGCCGGACATCGCCGCGTTCTGTCGCAGGACGATCCTCATGCGCGACGGTCGGATCGTCAGCGACACCCGTCCTTCCACCCTCCGGGACGCACGCAAGGAACTCGCCGGGCTGCCGGCCGTCGAAGTCCCCACCGGCCCCACGGAGTCCTGATTCCGAACGCGATGAGCACTCTGGCACAATTCTCCCCATCCCGGATCTGGCTCACCGCGGGCATCGCGTTCCGGGCCCTGGCTCGCAACACCCTGCGGTCCTTCCTCACCGCCCTGGGCATCATCATCGGAGTCTCCTCCGTCGTCGCGATGACCGCCATCGGCGACGGGGCCCAGGCCAGCATCACCACCCAGGTCGCCGCCCTCGGCCAGAACCTCCTCACCGTCTTCTCCGGACCCCGGCGAAACGGGGGCGTCCGCTCGGGACTCGGTTCCTCGAGCACGCTGACGATCGCGGACGCCGACGCGTTGGTCCGGGAGATCCCGGGCATCGTCGCCATCAGTCCGGAGGTCACGACCCCCGCCCAACTCGTGGCGAACGGCCGGAACTGGTCCTCCACCGTCGCCGGCGAGTCGCCCGGCTACCTCAGCATCCGGAATTGGCGTCTCGCGGCCGGCTCGATGTTCACGGAACGGGAGGTCCGATCCTCAGCCCGCGTGGCCGTCCTCGGCTCGAAGGTCTCCCACGAACTCTTCGGACCGGTGAATCCCGTCGGCCAGACCGTCCGCATCGGGAACATCCCCTTCAACGTGATCGGGCTGCTGGAGAGCAAGGGCGCCGGCATCGGGGGACAGAACCAGGACGACCGCATCATCGTGCCCTACACCACGGTCATGCGGAGGATCACCGGCGACCGTTACCTCCGCTCCATCAACATCCAGGTGCGGGAAGCCGCCGAAATGGAGACCGTGCAGGAACAGTCCGGCCTCCTCCTCCGCCAACGACACCGCCTGGCCGCCGGCGATGAGGACGACTTCAACATCTTCAACCAGAAGGAAGTCGCCGAGACCGTCGACTCGGTGACCTCCTCCATCAAGCTGCTCCTCGGCGCAGTGTCCGGGATCTCCCTGTTGGTCGGAGGCATCGGCATCATGAACATCATGCTGGTTTCCGTGACGGAACGGACCCGTGAGATCGGGCTTCGAATCGCCGTCGGGGCCCAGCCCGCCGCGATCCGCCTCCAGTTCCTCCTGGAGGCGGTCAGCCTCAGCCTTTCGGGAGGGGTCGTCGGCGTCATGCTGGGCGTCGTCGCGTCCCATCTCATCGGTGGGGTCGCAGGATTCGACATCTCCATCTCGCGCGGATCGGTCGCCCTCGCCTTCTGTGTGAGCTTTGCGACGGGCGCCTTCTTCGGGTTCTACCCGGCCAGGCGGGCCGCCGCCCTCGACCCCATCGAGGCGCTGCGCCACGAGTAGCCGGCCGGGCGCTGGGCAAACCCGATCCCGGGTCCCCGGTCGATGCGTTCGAGCCATCCGGAGGGCGCGCCGGTTTGCCGGCGCTCCAACGACGATCACCGGCGAGGAATTCTCTTGTGAATTCGTGCCGCCGACCGCTTATCGCGGTCCGTGCGACATCGCATGACCTCCTCCCGGTTCCGGGCCCTTTCGGCTCCGGTCCTGGTCTTGGTCCTGGTCCTCCTTGGCCTCCTCCCGACGCCGTCCTTGTCGGCCCGGGCCGACTCGTGGGAGGGCCTCACCCAACGAGGCGTCCTGCGCTGGGCCAACGACGCGGAGGGCGGCGCCCCGTACATTTTCCACCCCGCGGACGACGCCTCGAAGCTCGTCGGCTTCGAGGTCGAGTTCGCCGAGGCCCTGTGCTCCCGCCTCGGTCTCCGCTCCGAGTTCGTCCAATACAACTGGGCGAACCTCATCCCGGGCCTTCGCCAAGGCGGGAACTTCGACATCATCATCGCCGCGCTCGAACGCACGCCGGAGAACCTCGCGCAGGTCGGCATGAGCCGCCCCTACTTCGTCTTCGGCCAGCAGCTCGTGTCGCGCGCCGCCGACACCGGGATCACTTCGCTCGCCGGGATGCGCGGCCGGACCGTTGGGGTGCTCGGCGCGACCCTTTCGCAGCGTCTGGCGACCGAGGCCGGCGCGGAGGTGCGGGTGTACGACGAGAACGTGAACTACTTCCGCGACCTCGAGCTGGGTCGCATCGACGCCGTGCTCACCGACACGCCGATCGCCGAGGTGAACCTGAGGGACCGGCCCCTTCTCCGCCGCGCCGGTCCTCCCTTCTCACCGGGCTTCTACGCGGTCGCCACGCCTGCGGCCGATGCGAGGCTCCTCGAGCGGATCAACGGGGCGATCCTGGACCTCCACCACGACGGCACCCTCGAACGCGTCTACCGCAAGTACGGGTTGTGGTCCGCGGAACAGGCGGCGCTCGGCACCTGGACGGACACCGCGGATCCCGCCAAGCCCGCCACGCGTTCCGGCGGAGGAATCGCCCGCTGGAACGTCTACCTTCCCATCCTGCTCCGGGCCGCGGTGACCACGCTCTGGGTCACCTGCGCGTCGATGGCGCTCGCCGTGGCCTGGGGACTGGTCCTCGCGGTGGGTCGCGTCTACGGACCGGCCCCGGCCCGATGGTTCTCCACCGCGTATGTCGAGGTCTTCCGCGGGACGCCGCTGCTGCTGCAGCTCTACTTCATCTACTTCGGCCTGGCCCAGCAGCTGGGCTGGAAGCTCTCGGCCGGAGCCGCGGCCGTCCTCACCCTCGGCCTCAACTACGCCGCCAACGAGGCCGAGAACTACCGCGCCGGACTCCAGGCCGTGCCGCGCGGCCAGACCGAGGCGGCCCTCGCCCTCGGCATGACGCCTTGGCTCACCTTCCGTCGCATCCTCCTGCCACAGGCCCTCCGCATCAGCCTGCCGTCCGTCACCAACGACTTCATCGCCCTGTTCAAGGACTCCTCCATCGTCTCCGTCATCGGCCTGGTCGAACTCACCAAGGAGTTCCTCATCCGCGCGCTCGACGCCGGGGACTACCTCGGGCTCGGCCTGATGACCGCCGCCATCTACTTCGTGATGGGCTGGGCCGCCTCGGCCGCCGCCCGGGCCGTCGAACGGAGGCTCCATCCATGATCCGCGTCCAGGGCCTCCACAAGCGGTTCGGCGAAACCCGCGTGCTCGAGGGCGTCGACCACGTTCAGAAGGCGGGCGAGGTGGTCGTCGTGATCGGTCCCAGCGGCTGCGGCAAGAGCACCTTCCTCCGCTGCCTGAACCAGCTCGAGCAGGCGGATGCCGGCACGGTCGAGATCGACGGCCTCGTCGTCGGTCCCGGCGCCGACCGGAAGGCGCGAACCGAGCTGCGTCGCCGCACCGGCATGGTCTTCCAGCAGTTCCACCTGTTCCCCCACCGGACCGCCCTGGGCAACGTGATGGAGGCGCCGATCCACGTCTCCGGCCTGTCACGGGCCGAGGCGGAACAGTTGGGTCGGGAACTCCTCGCCAAGGTCGGACTCGCGGACCGGGCCGACTTCCACCCGTCCCAGCTTTCCGGCGGACAGCAGCAACGCGTCGCCATCGCCCGGGCCCTGGCCATGCGGCCGAAGGTGCTGCTCTTCGACGAACCGACCAGCGCCTTGGACCCGCAGCTCAAGGGCGAGGTCCTCTCCGTGATGCGCGACCTCGCCGAAGAAGGCCGCACCATGGTGGTGGTCACCCATGAGATGGGCTTCGCCCGGGACATCGCCGACGAGGTGCTGTTCTTCGACGGCGGCCGCATCTCCGAATCGGGCCCACCCGAACGCCTCTTCGGGGATCCCACCGGCGAGCGGACCCGCGAATTCCTGCGCGGAAGCCGGTGAGGCCGGGACCGATTGGACCAGGTCCCAAGTGGATCCGATTCATCCCGAAGATGGAGCCGTCGAGGGATCCGTGGCCCACGCCTTCTCCCGCCTCAACGAGGCGAGAGGCGACAGTCCAGGGCGTTGCCCTGGGAACCTGGCCATCGACGGATCTCAAAGCCCTGAAGGGGCGCCACAATAGGCCGCCGTTCAACCGGCCCGTCCCGACGGGATTCACTGGCCGCTTGGGTTCCGCCCTTTCAGGGCTTGGAACTACGACGGACTCCGGTCCCAAGGCGTTGCCCTAGGCTTTCGCCTCTCGCCCCGTTGGGGCGCCAAGCGGCCCGGATCGGGCAAGGAATGTGGCGGCTGCGGCTTCCCAAGGGGGCTTGGGAACCGGTAGTCTCCGCCAGCTTCCCATGGGTCTCCTGCACCAAAACTGCGCCGGCATGCCGCGCCGCGATTTCCTCCAAGTGGGACTGGGCGGGATGCTCGGATTGGGGCTCTCGGACATCCTTCGGTTGAACGCGGCGACAGCGAAGCCGCAGTCGGTTCCCCAGATGGCACCGCCGGCCGGCACGAAGCCGGTC
>CAIYXO010000683.1 GCA_903930165.1 uncultured Verrucomicrobiota bacterium
CCTCGAGGATGGCCTCGTCGCGGGGCATGCCGCGGGCACGGAGGACGTTGGTGTAGTCCACCTGCATGATGCCGTTCTTCTTCACGATGCCGACCAGCATGAAGAGGCCGAAGATCGCGTAGATGTTGAGCGGTTCGTCGAGGATCACCATCCAGGCGAGCGCGAACGGCAGGGCCAAGGGGACCGCGAGCAGGATCGAGATCGGATAGACGAAGTGTTCGAACTGGGCGGCGAGCACCATGTACATGAACACCACGGCGATCAGGAACGAGATGCCGAAGTTGTGAAGGGTCTCCTGCAGCTGCTTCGCCCGGCCGACCATCGCCACGGAGTAGTCCGCGGGAAGGTTGAGCCCCGCGGCCGCCTTCAACGCCGCGTCCACGGCCTCGCCCAGCGAGTAGGTCCCGAGGTTGGCCACGAGCGTCACGCGACGCTGGCGCTGGAAACGGTCGATCTGGTTGGGGCCGCGCGCCTCCTCGAAGCGGACGAAATTCCCCAGGGGCACCATCTCCGGACGGCCCTGCGCCGACGCCGGCCGTGTGCGGACGTAGATGTTCTGGAGCGCCTCGGCCGTGGACCGGTCGGCGGTGTCCGCACGGAGCCAGACGTCGTACTGCTCGTCGTTCTCCTTGAACGTCCCGACGATCTCGCCGCCGACCAGCGTCCGCAGGGCGATCGAGATCTCGCCGACCCGCAGGCCGAACTGGCTGGCCTTCTCGCGGTCGATGTGGACCTGCACCTCGGGCTTGCGGTTGGAAAGCGTGGTGTCGACGTCGGCCAGCCCGGGGTCGCGGCGAAGGACCTCGACCAACTGCCCCGCATAGTCCGTCAACCGGTTCAGGTCGGGACCCACGATGTTGAAGGAAAGCTCCGCGTTTCGTCCGCCCCCGCCGCCGAGCGGGGAGATCGTCGAGACCGAGGAACGCAGATCCGGGTACGCCGCAAGGGCCTTCCGGGCCATCCCCATCGCCACCGACTGGTCCCACGTGCGCGACTTCCCGGTCCATTGTTCCCAATGTCCGCCGAGCTGCGGCAGACGGCAGTAGATCCCGGCCTGGGTGACGTCCCCTTCCCCCTTCCCCAGGCGTCCGCTGGTCGTCCCGATCGTCACGAGCGTGTCGGTGATGACCGGCTTCCCATCGATCCGGAGGGACTTGAGCGCCGACTCGATCTCCGCCGTCAGCGCCGCGGTCCTGGTCATGGAGGCTCCCTCCGGCAGGGTGATCGAGATCTCGAACTCGCTGGAGTCGTCCTGCGGCATGAAGGTGAACCGGCTCATCTTGAACATGGGCCACACGGCCGCGACGCAGAGGGCGCTGGCAAGCATCACCACCCACCGGTGGCGGAGGCTCCACTGCAGGACACCCATGTAGAGATCCCCGATCCGGCGCATCAGCGGGACGCCCTGGGCCTTCTTCATCCGGGCCTTCTCGTCGGTCGTGTGTTTCAGGAACCGTGCGGCCAACATCGGGGTCAGCGTGAAGCTGACGAACAGCGAGACCAGGATCGCGAAGGCGACGGTGACGCCGAAGCTGCTGAAGAACATCCCGGTGCGCCCCTTCATGAAGGCCAGCGGGAGGAAGATGACCACCAGCGACAGCGTGGTGGCGAGGACGGCGAGCCCGATCTCCCGTGTGCCCACCAGCGCCGCCTCCATCGCGCCCAGGCCCCGCTCCTCCATGGTCCGGTGGATGTTCTCGAGCACCACGATGGCGTCGTCGATCACCACGCCCACGGCGAAGGTCAACGCGAGCATCGTCGAGTTGTTGATCGTGTAGTCCATCGCCTTCATCAGGGCGAAGGTGGCGATGATCGAGGCCGGTATGGCCACGCTTGCGATCAGGGTGCCGCGCCAGTCGTGGAGGAAGAGGTGGACGGTCCCGGCCACCAGGATCATGCCGAGGACCAGGTGGAACGAGATCTCGTTGAGGTTGCGCCGGATGAAGATCGACTGGTCGCGGATGACGGTCAGCTGGAAGTCGTCGGGAAGCACCGGACGGAGCGACTCCATCCGGGCCTTGACCGCGTCGATGAGCTTCACCGCGTTGGACCCGCTCTGCTTCCGGACCACCAGGGTGACGCTGTTCGTCCCGTTCAGGCGCGCGAGGGAACGGGGTTCCTCGACGTCGTCGGAGACCGTCGCCACCTGCGACAGGTACACCGGCTGTCCGCCGGGATCGGCCACGATCAGCCGGGAGAACTCCTCGACGCTGCCCATGCGCCCGAGGGTGCGCAGGACCAGCTCACGGCCCGCCTGCTGCACGCGCCCGCCGGGGGTCTCGACGTTCTGCTCGCCGAGGGCGCGCCGGATGTCGCCGACGTCGAGGCCGAACTGGCGGAGGCGGTCCGTATCCACCGCCACCTGTACCGCGCGGACCCTGGAACCGACGAGGGTGATCGCGCCGACGTCCGGAACGGTCTCCAGGTTCTGCTTGAGCTGGCGGTCCACCAGGAAGGTCAGTTCCTTCAGCTCACGTGGTGCGCTGACCGCCACGGTGAGGACCGGGGCGGCGTCGGCCTCGAACTTGTCGATGATCGGCGTCTCCACCGCCGACGGAAGGCGGGCCCGGACCGAGTTGACCTTGTCCCGGACGTCCTGGGCGGCCTGGTCGCGGTTGCGTTCGAGGTAGAACTGGGCGGTGATCGTGGACACCCCTTCACGGCTGGAGGAACTCAGCTCCTCGATGCCCTCCACCGTGTTGATGATCTCCTCGAGCGGCTTGGTGACCGAAGTCTCGACCTCCTCGGGCGAGGCGCCCCGGAGCGTGGTGGTGACCGTGATGATCGGGAGCTCGACGTTCGGGACCTGTTCCACGCCGAGGCGGCCGTAGGCGAACCAACCGACCACCACCAGCAGCACGTTCATCATCGTCGCGAACACCGGACGACGGATGCAGACGTCGACGAGTCCCATGCCGCCGACGGCGGGACCCGGGGATGTCGGGTGGGAATCGTGGGCGCTCATTCCTTGATCCGGACGGGGGAACCGTCGACGAGCTTGCCCTGGCCGGTGGTGACGACCTGGTCGCCTTGGCGCAGGCCCTCGAGGATCTCCTGTCGCTCCCCGACGGTCCGGCCGGGACGGACGATCCGGGACGCAGCGAGGCCGTTGGTGACGACGAACACCCGTGATACCCCGGCCCCGACCACGAGCGCGTCGAGGGGCACGGTGAGGGTCGGGACATCCTTTTCGAGGAGCAGTTCCCCCCGGGCGAAGGTGCCCGCCTTCAGCGTGCGGTCGGCGTTCGGCACGAGGGCACCGAAGTCGAACATCCGGGTGGACAGGTTGACCTGCGGGCTGACGAGGAAGACGCGCCCTTCGAACCGCCGCCCAGGGTAGGCGTCGACGGTGAAGACCACCGGAAGCTCCTTCACCACCTTGGGGGCGAAGCTTTCGGGAGCCTGCACGATGAACTTGAGCACGGCGTCGTTCACCAGCCGGAAGAGAGGCGCGCCGGACTTCACGAAGTCGCCGGCGCTGGCGATGCGTTCGGCGACGGCGCCGTCGAATGGGGCCCGGATCCGGCTCCGCTCGAGGTTCAGCCGGGCGACGACCTCGTTGGCCTCCGCGGCCTTGACCGCGGCCCGCGCCTCGTCGGCAGACGCGACCGCGCCGTCGAAGTCCGCGGGCGACGCGATGCCGGACTTGCGCAACTCCTGTTGGCGCTGCAGCTCGTGCCCGGCGGCGACGTCCGCCGCCCGGGCCTGCTGCACGCGCGCCGCCGCAAGGTTGGCCAGCGCCGCGTAGGTGTCGGTGTCCACGAGGGCGATCTCCTGCCCCGCCTTCACCCGGTCCCCGAACTCGGCGAGAGTCTTCTCGACCCGGCCTTCGACCTCGGCGGCGACCGTGGCCGAGTCCCTCGCGAACAAGGTTCCCACGATCGGAAGCGTCCGGTCCATGCGGACCTCCGTCGCCGTCGAAACGGTCACGGGGACCGGCGGAGGCGGCGCCGTGGAAGCGGACCGGGCCACGTCATCGCGCGAGCAGCCGGACGCGGCCAACGTCAGGATCAAAAGTGTCAGGAGGGGACGCTTCATCGGCGAGGAGTCAGCATGAGGCGGAAACCGACGAAGGCGGGAGCCGAATCTTCAAGGCTTCCAACGCGGGGCCATCCGCCCAACGGAACATGGCTAGGACCGGTCGGAATCGCCGGGTTTCCCTTCGCCTGAACCGGAAGCCCTCTTGCGCCTCGAGGCGTCGATGGCGGCGCCCACGAAGAACCCCAGGATCATGCCGAGGGCCAGCTTGTGGAGGAGGATTCCGACGAAGGTTCCGAGGAGGAAGCAGCCGAAGGTGGCGGCGCCTGGCCTTGGGCTTCTGGGATCGGTGCTCATGGACTCGCTGGGGTTTCGGATTCCTCAACCCTGCCCCGGGGACGCCACTTTGGGAAGTTCGACCGATGAAGCCCGGCAGGGGAACCGGGGACCGGCGGCACTGCCCGGACCGTTCAACGCGTCGACTTCGCGGCCTCGATGAGGTCCCAGAACTTCGGGTTGTCCTGGAGCTGTTCGTCCTCGCCGGTCGGAAGGCTCGATCGGTAGAGGAAATCCTTGAGCGTGTTGCGGCTGAGGATGCGGTGGACGACGACGCCGAGGGGGTGTCTCTCGAAATAGACCCGGTAGTCGCCGAGGCGATAGCGGGTGAGCGTTCGGCCGCCCCGGGCGAGATGCCCGAAGCTGCCTTCCTCGCGACGGAGCTCCTCCGGCAGGCCCCGGAACTGGCCGAGCACCTGCAACTGAAGGTCCTTGGGCAGCTTCGACAGCTCGGCCGCGCTGGTCGGATTGAAGATGATCTGGAACGGCTGCATCGCGTCTGCAAACTGCCGCCAAGCCTAGGGCCTGTCGAGCCGGTGTTGGGACGCAGGACGAGGCCTACCGGCCCGTTTCCATTGGCCTTCGGACATCGGGAACACGAGCCTCCGACGTCGATGAAGTCCACACGGTCCCGAATACGCAGGTGGCTGCTGGCGCCCTTCGCCGCCTATCTGGGACTCGCCGCTTTGGTCGCCGGATGCCAACGGAAGCTGATCTACCATCCTCCCCGGCTCACCGCGGAGCAGCTGCGCCCCTATCAGGAGCGTCATCGTCTGCAACCATGGACCAACACCGCCGGACTCCGCATCGGCTGGCGTCGCCCGACCCGGACCGCGGAACCGAAGGCGGGCGCATGGCTGGTGCTCCACGGCAACGCCGGCTCCGCAGCGGGACGGGAATACATCTTCGACCCCATCCAGGAGGCGGTGGACGCCGAGGTCTTCGTCCTGGAGTACCCGGGCTACGCGGACCGTCCGGGGAAGCCGTCCCAGGAGAGCCTTGTCGCGGCCTCCTTGGAAGGCCTGGACCTGATCCCGGGGCGGGAGAAGGTGACCGTCGTCGGGGAATCGCTCGGAACCGGCGTCGCCTCCGCCCTGGCGGGCTCAAGGCCGGACCGGATCCGCGGGGTCCTGTTGCTCGTGCCGTTCCGCGAACTCGCCGAGGCGGCGGCCAGCCACTATCCATGGCTTCCCGTCCGACTCCTGCTGAGGGACCGGTTCCCGTCCTCGGAATGGCTGACCGGCTACAAC
>CAIYXO010000684.1 GCA_903930165.1 uncultured Verrucomicrobiota bacterium
AGCGTCCGGCGACGGCGCCGAGTTCGGCGTCGAGGCTCCATTGGTCGGGAAGGGGATCCCCCACATGGACCCTGTTGGCGCCCTTCAGGGCCATGCAGCCGGTGTTGTCGCCGACGGCCCGGATTGTCTCCAGCTCCTCCGCGGAGAACGCCACCGTCCGCACCGCCGCCAGCTCCGCCACCTTGGACTCGATCGTGCGGGTGCCTTCGCCGACCTCCTGGATCAGGGTCGGGATGACGGACCTCACCGCCGGCTGCGCCAGGCACCAGGCCGCGGCGAACTGGAGCAGCGTGAGGCCGTGGCGTTGTGCGATCGGACGCAGCGGTTCCAGCTTCCCGACCGCCGCCTCCACCCACCCGGGCGGACGGAACGACCGGTGGTCGCCCTGGCCGAAACGGTGCCCCGGGAGGATGTCGCCGTGGAAGATCCCGCCGTAGTCCACCACCCGCGTCAGCACCCGGACGTCGTGGGCCTGCGCCGCCGGCAGGACCAGCGAACCGGGCCAGGGCTCGAACGGCCCCAGGATGACCATCGCCCAGTCGATCAAGGCGCCGTAGCGCTCGAAGCACCGGATCACGTCGAGGGTGAACCCGTTGGCCGGCCCTGGCGCGATTCCGAGGCGTTCCGTCAGACCGACGTCCACCAGCCGCTGCAACTCCTTCCAAACCGTCTCGTCCGTGTAGCCGATCAGGTCGGGATTGTGCAGCAACACCACGTCGAACCGGTCGGTCCCGCAGCGCTCCAGCGACTTCTCCGTGGCCATCCGCAGGTACGATCCGTACTCCGACCGGATCCTCAGACGCGGATCCGTGAAGCGGGGAAAGCCCTTCGCCCCATCCCGACGCGCCGAATAGAAATCATGTCCGATGCAACCCACGAGGCAGTAACTGTCGCGTGGCACCCCGGACAACGCCTGTCCGAGGAGGGAATCCGCCTCGCCACCGCCGTAGACGTCGGCAGTGAGGAAGGTCCGCACGCCTTGCTCCCAGGCCTGGCGGACCAGGGCGATCCAGCGGTCCGGTTCGAGCGGTTGACCGTAGTTCATGAACCGGCCGCCATTCCAGGTGCCAAAGGCGGTCTGCGTGATGTCCATGGGTGTCACTTTCAGGGCTGGGACCGTCGTCGGCCACTGGATTCTATGCCCGATCAAGGAACGGGAAACCCGGGGCAACCGGCGCCGAAGATGGAAAACGTGGCGGATCAGGGTGTCCAGACCGGTGAGCCGCCCGCGGAACCCTCGGCGTCGGCCTCCGGACGATGCGGAATCCGGCGCACCGAACCGTCCACGAAGAGCACGTTGGCGCCGCCGCCGTGGACCGAGGGATGCAGATTGGAGCGCGTCGCCGCGGCGGCCCGGCCTCCGTTGTCGAACATCCAAACCGTCCGCGACGGCGCGGTCACGGAGCCGATGCGGGTCGGCTCCGTCCGGTCCCCGTGGCCGTTGAGGCCGCGGTTGACGCAGTAGTGGAAGAGCAGGTGGCCGTTGCTGCGGCGCGGATTCGAAGGACAGAACCAGACGGGGTTGCCCAGCGGAGCCGCGGCGTTGGTGCGCCAGGCGCCTTCCTCGTGGTAGGGGCGGATTCCCAGCAAGGGCGGCAGGTCCGCATACCAGGCGCGCGTGGTGGAGATGCCGTTGGGGGCTCCGTCCCACGGCAGGAAATCCCCGCCGTCGGAAGCATAGAGGGCCGTGGCGAGCCCCCATTGGCGGAGGTTGCCGACGCAGGTGACGGACTCGGCCCGGTCCACGGCCCGGCCCAGCGAGGGCAGGGCGAGGGACATCAGCACCGCGACGACGGCCACGGTGACGAGGAGTTCGACGAGGGTGAAGGCGCGGCGTAGGGATTGTGGGGTCGAGGTCGGGATCATGCGGAGACTACGCGGCGGTTTGGCCGGACCTTTCAGCGGAAGAAGAGAGAACGCTGGCGCCAACGGGATCCTCGGGTGCCCCTGAAGTTGACAATTTCGAGAGCTGGGGGGTTCCTCGGATAGATCACCCCTCGGAAGAAAGGAAACCCATGAGCGGACACACCTCAGGCACATCCATCCAACGTCGGTTCACCGGCTGGCTTCGTCGCGGCGGAGCCCTTCTCGCCGCCCTTCTCGGGTTCAGCGCCCACGCCACGGTGCTGGACAATTTCAACGACAACACCAAGACGGGTTGGACCGACTTCACCTTCGTGCCCGGATTCGGGATCCCGACCGAGGCCGGCGGCCAGTTCCGTTTCCAGCAGCCTCCGGCGGGCCAGTCGATCTTCAGCGCCAGCCAGAAGACCTCCGAACGCTTTGAGCTGAAGGAAGGCCGCAACATCGAGTTCCGCACCGACGTGGTCCAAGGCGGCGCCAAGGATTCGTTCGCCATCCTGGCCTTCATCCCGACCTCCGGCTCCCCGGGCACGCTGGGCGGTTACGGTCTGGCCAAGTCCACCACCGACATCCTGATCACGAAGGGCATCAACAAGTACTTCGTGGCCGAGGATGGCGCGGCGGCCAACCTCAAGCAGGACAACATCACCCTGGTGCTCGGTCTCTCCGTCCGCGGCGGCAGCGTCTTCATCAACGCAAAGATCCTGGACAAGGACGCCAACAACGCCGTGCTCTGGGAGCGCACTGTGGTCGACACGGCCGCCGCCGATGTGCTCTCCGACGGTACCGACGATCCGGCCGCGCCGTATGTCACGAGCGGCTATTTCACGCTGTACCTCTACCAGGACTTCGACGCCGGAGCCCCGGAGTCGCCCTACACCGCCATCTACGACAATGCGGAGGTCTTCGTCACCGACACCGCCGTCGTCGACGACTTCAACGACAACACGAAGAGCGGTTGGACCGACTTCACCTTCGTGCCCGGCTTCGGCATTCCCGCCGAGACCGGCGGCCAGTTCCGCTTCGAGCATCCTCCTGCCGGCCAGTCGATCTTCAGCGCCAGCCAGAAGACCTCGAAGGTCTTCACGCTGGCCGAGGGTGAACGCGTCGCCTTCAGCGTCGACGTGATCGAGGGCGGCGCGAAGGACTCCTTCGCGATCCTGGCCTTCATCCCGACCTCGGGTTCCCCTGGAACGCTCGGTGGCTATGGCCTCGCGAAGTCCACCACCGACGTCCTGATCACCAAGGGCATCAACAAGTACTTCGTGGCCGAGGACGGCGCGCCCGCCAACCTGAAGCAGAACAACATCACGCTGAACCTCGCCCTGACCGTGCGGAACGGCAGCGTGCACATCGACGCCAGCATCCTGGACAAGGACGCGAACAACGCGGTGATCTGGAGCCGGTCGGTGGTGGACACGGCGTCCGCGGACGTCCTCTCCGACGGAACCGACGATCCGCCCGCCCCCTACATCACTGCCGGGTACTTCACGCTCTACCTCTACCAGGATTTCGACGCCGGCGCGCCCGAGTCGCCCTACAAGGCCCACTTCGACAACGCGATCGCCTCCGCGCCGCCCGTCGTGGCCAACGTCGCCCCGATCATCTCCGAGATCACCCCCACGAAGTTCGGCAACTTCCTGCCCGCCAGCACCAGCATCTCCTTCAAGGTGACCGACGACGCCACCATCGATCCGGCCGGCCTCGCCGTGGTCCTGAACGGCACGCGTCGCACCACGACCAACGGCCTCAACGTCACCGGCACGGGCGGCACCCGCACCGTCTCCCTCGGTGGGCTGGAGGCGAACAGGAACTACAACGCCGTCCTGGAGGCCACCGACGCCGGCGGCCTGACGACCCGCGAGCGGGTCGACTTCGACACCTTCGCCTCGAACGTGGTGGTGGTCGAATCCGAGGACTACAACTTCGGCGGCCAGTTCATCGACAACCCGGTGCCGATCACCGAGGGCGCGGGTCCCCAGGGCGACTCCTACGCCAACCAGACCGGCTTCCAGGGCATCGACTTCAACGACACCCGCACGAACCCCAACGGATCCGAGACCCAGTGGCGCCAGTCGGATCCGGTCCGGATGGAACGCACGCTCGATCCGGCCCGCGCCAAGTATACGGCCGCCGGCGGTTCCGCCAACCTGGTCTTCGACTATGCGGTCGGCGATTTCGTGGACGGCGAGTGGTACAACTACACCCGCACCTTCGCGCCGGGCAGCTATGAGGTCTACCTCCGCCAGTCCCTGATCAACATGGAGGCCGGCGAAAGCGTCCTGGAGGAGGTCACCTCCGACCGTTCGCAGCCGGACCAGACCACCCGGATCCTCGGATCGTTCCTCGCCACGCTGAGCGGCTTCGAGTTCCGCAACGCGCCCCTCACCGACGGCACCGGCCAGAAGACCGTCGTCCGCCTGAACGGCGTCACCACCCTGCGTCTCCGCGTGGTGGGCTCCGACAACTCCAGCCAGCAGCGCCGCCAGAACTACCTGGTGTTCGTCCCTGTCGCGGACACCGGCACCCAGCGTGCGACGGTCTCCTCGCTCTCGCCCGCCAACAACGCGACGGTCACCACCACCACGCCGCAGCTCACCGCGATCATCCAGAACCGCGACACCTCGGTGGACACCAACACGGTCCGCCTGCTGGTCAACGGTTCCGCGGTCGCGGCGACGGTGACGCCTTCCGGCACCGGCGCGACGGTTTCTTACCTCCTGCCGACACTTCCCGCGGTCGGCGCCGTCCAGCAGGCCCGGCTGGTCTTCAGCGACAGCCAGGGGGTCTCGCAGACCAACGACTGGAGCTTCGCGTTCCGCTACCTCGAGTTGGATCCGGCCACCAGGATGGCGGCCGCCGGCTCCGTCCGCGGCTTCAACGTGCGCGTCGTCCAGGCGCCGGCCGACAGCGCGGCGCTGGAGAACAGCCTGGCGCGCGCGGAGTCCCAGCTCGCCCCGGGTTCCACCATCCCACGCGCCTATGAGACCAACCTCGTGGACGCCGTGATCAACTACTCGCAGGACGCCTTCGCCGGCGGCAACGCCGGCCTGATCGAGGGCGACCTTCCGATCCCGGGCCAGTCCGACGAGGGCGGCACCGAGAACTGGGCCATGGAGGCCACCGCCTTCCTCGACCTCCCGGCCGGCATCGTCCGGTTCGGTGTGGTCAGCGACGACGGCTACAAGATCTCCACCGCGATCGCCCCCAACTCCTCCACGCCGGCGCTCGAGTTCCACAACGGCGGTCCCGCCAACGAGACGTTCGACGTCGTGGTCCGGACCGCCGGCGTCTACGGGTTCCGCCTCGTCTGGTACGAACGCACCGGCGGCGCCAACGTCGAGTGGTTCACCGTCGACACCACGACGGGCGACCGCACGCTGGTGAACGCCACCGGCGGAATCCGGGCCTTCACCACCGCCACTCCGCCGGTGCAGGTCGTGCTCCAGGGCGCGTCCACGCTCAACGGCCCGTTCACCGCCGTCACCGGCGCCCAGGTCGATACCGGGGCCAAGACGGTCACCGTGCCCGTCCCGACCGGAGCCGCCTTCTACCGCCTGTCGGGCGCGACCTCCCTGACGATCACCGGCATCCGCGTCGAGGGTGCCAACCTCGTGATCGGCTACCGCTGACCCTTCCGCGCTTCGCACTGCACAGGGCCGGATCCGCTTCCACGGATCCGGCCCTTTCCATTCCCATGGCGATTCCCGATCCCCGCAAGTAGCCGCGGCCGCCCGGCTGCGGACTTCCTTTCATTCCCCGATCCGGATCCGACAGGAGGACGCCCAGGCGCCTTTCCGGCCTTCCGATGCCCTCCTTCCGAGTCGCGGTCGCGGATGCCGTCGCTATCCTCGCCTCCATGATGGCCCATGCCACGCGCCTCGACGCGCCGCCGTTCCGCACCGGGTTCTATTTCGGATGGATCCAGGTGGTCGTCGCCGCCCTCGCCATGGTGGCCACGTTTCCCGGCCGCACCCAAGGGCTCGGACTCGTCACCGAACCGCTGCTGGCGGACCTGCACCTGGATGCCGTCACCTACGCCTCGATCCATCTCTGGGCCACGCTCGCCGGCGCCCTCTTCGCACCGGCCGCCGGTCTCGCGCTGGACCGTTTCGGTTCCCGGTCGGTCCTGACCTTCCTTTGCCTCTCCCTCGGCGCCGTGGTCGCCGGCATGAGCGCGGCGCGTTCCGTCCCGGTGCTCGCCGTACTGGTGCTGCTGACGCGCGGCCTCGGTCAGAGCGCCCTGTCCGCGGCCAGCATCACGCTGGTGGGACAATGGTTTCGCCGCCGTCTTCCCTCCGCCATGGCCGCCTATTCCCTGCTGCTCAGCATCGGGTTCATGGCGGCCTTCCCCGCCGTGGAGTTCATGGTCCGCCGCGACGGCTGGCGCCCTGCCTGGTTCAACGTCGGCGTCGCCGTCGCCCTCCTCGCTCCGGTGGCCTTCGCACTGGTCCGCCGTTCCGCCGATTCCGTGGGCCTCGACGAAGGCGGCGCCCCGGAACCGGCCGAGAACCGCGATGACCTCACGCTGCGCCAGGCCCTCGGCACGCCCGCCTTCTGGATCGTCGGCATTGCCAGCTCCCTCTACCTGCTCGTCGCCTCCGGCATCGGGCTTTTCAACGAGCGGATCCTCGCCGAACTCGGCTTCGGCCGGGAGGTGTTCGTCCAATGCCTGATCCTCTCCGCCATGACCGGCCTCGCCGGCAACTTCCTGGGAGGCTGGCTCGCCGGCCGGTGTCCCGCCCGGTTCCTCCTCGCCGGATCCATGGCCCTTCTCGCCGCCGGCCTCGCCGCGCTGCCCCACCTGCATTCCCGCCCCGCGGTCTACGCCCAGGCCGTGGTGATGGGTGTCGCCGGCGGCCTGCTGACCGTCGTGTTCTTCGCCTTCTGGGGACGCGAATACGGACGGCTCCACCTCGGCCGCATCCAGGGCGCCGCCCAGGCCATGACCGTCCTCGGCTCCGCCCTCGGCCCGCTGGCCCTCGCCCAATGCCATGCGGTCCTGGGTTCCCACGCGCCACTGTTCCGTCTCCTGGCCCTCGTCGTGGCCGTGGTCGCGGTCCTCGCCTGGCGCATGCCACCGGTTCGCGGGATCCCCTTCGCATCCCCGTCATCCTCGGCTTGCCCCTGAATCCCCGGACGCGTCTCCTCGTCACAGATCCCCATGAATCCCGAACTCCTGCTTCGCCGCTCCCTCCTCGCAGCGCTGCTGGCCGCCGGCGTGCTGACCGCCGTCGCCGCCGACAAGCCCAAGGCCCCGGACAAGGACGACGACGACGACGACAAGTCCTACAAGGACGGCAAGTGGGAGGTGCTCTTCGACGGCAAGGACACGTCGAAGTGGCGCGGGTTCAAGGCGGAGAAGTTCCCGGAGAAGGGCTGGGTCGTCGAGTCGGGCACCCTGCGCCATCAGGCGGGCAAGGGCGGCGGCGACCTCGTCTCCAAGGAGAGCTACGGCGACTTCGAGCTGCGCTTCGACTGGAAGGTGGCCCCGGGCGCCAACAGCGGCGTGATGTACCGGGTCACCGAGGACCATCCCGCCTCCTATGAGACCGGTCCCGAGTACCAGGTGCTCGACGACGCCAAGCACGGCGACGGCAAGAATCCCAAGACCAGTTCCGCGGCCCTCTACGCCCTCATCGCCTGCAACGCCGAGAAGGCCCTCCGGCCCGTCGGCGAATGGAACAAGGCCCGCATCGTCGTGAAGGGCGGCCGGGTCGAGCACTGGCTCAACAAGAAGAAGGTCGTCGAGTACGCGTGGGGAGGTCCGGAGACCAAGGCGCTCATCGCCGCCTCGAAGTTCAAGGACATGCCCGGCTTCGCCAAGAACGGCAGCGGACACATCGTCCTCCAGGACCACGGCGACGACGTCTGGTTCCGCAAGATCAAGATCCGGCGGTACTGATCCGCCTGCGGTCCGCGTCGTGTCGACCGCGGAAATCCGGAACCTGACGCGGTATTCCGTCTCCGGATCCCGCTGGGATGGAGGGTGATGCCGGGGGGATTGCGGAACCCTGCTCAAGAGGCCTCGGTGGGCTGCCGATGCTCGTGTGGATCCCTTAAGGGAACCGCCGAATGCAACCCCCGAACCGCCTCTCCCTCCCCGCGACTTCCATCCTGGCCTTGGGCTGCCTTCTCGGCGTCCGGGCCGACGAACCGGCACCCCGGGTCGACAAGTCCGGTTACCACCTCTTCAACCCCGTGCCCCGCGAAGCGATGCGGGAGTTCAGCACCGACCGTCCCGACCAGACGGAGAGCGCCTACACCGTCGACGCCGGCCATTTCCAGATCGAGTCCGACGTCTTCGCCTTCAGCCGTGACCGCGACACGTCTGTTCCCGGCGGGGTGGTGAACGAGACCGGCACCTTCGCCTCCGTCAACCTCAAGGCGGGCCTGATCAACCACGTGGACCTCCAGGTCGTCCTGGATCCGTACGTCCGTTCCCGCACCACCGACCGTGGCGCCGGCACCGTGGAACGCGTCGGCGGATTCGGCGACATCACCACCCGGCTCAAGGTGAACCTCTGGGGCGACGACGGCGGCCCGACCGCTCTCGCGGTGATGCCCTATCTGAAGTTCCCGACCGCCAAGCGCGGGCTCGGGAACAACTCGCTCGAAGGCGGGGTCATCGTGCCCCTTGCGGTGGAGCTGCCCGCGGGGTTCGGGCTCGGTCTCCAGACCCAGGCCGACATCCTCCGCAACGACGGCCGCTCCGGACACCATCTCGAGTGGGTCAACTCCGTGACGGTGGGCCACGACATCGTCGGCGCCCTCGCGGGCTACGTGGAGTTCTTCACCGTGACCTCCTTCGAGAACGGCGCCCCGTGGGTCGGCTACTTCGACGTGGGCCTCACCTACGGCCTCACCGAGAACATCCAGCTCGACGCCGGATGCAACTTCGGGGTCACGGACTCCGCCCCGGACTACAATCCGTTCCTTGGAATCAGCCTCCGCTTCTGACCCACCCAACGCCATGAATCCTTCCATTCCACGCGTCTCCTCGATGAACCGCCTCCTGCCGTTGGCCGCAGCGCTCGGAGCCCTCCTGCTGGGGCTGTCCCTCCACGCCGCAGCCCCTCCCGAGACCGACGCCCGGGTGCGCGAGTACAGCACCCTTGGACGCTCCGTGCTCGAGATGGCGCAGACGAAGAAGGTCGACGCCGCGGAGGTGCGCAAGAAGGTCGACCGGATGCTCGAGATCGGCGTCCTCCTGGCGAAGGACTACGCGGTCCGGTTCCCGGCGGGGAAGAAGCTCGTCGACACCGTCGTGGCCGCGATCCCGGAGATGCGGAAGCTCTCCTTCGCCGAGATCGAGTCCGAGTGGCACGACCTGAAGCATTTCGACAAGCCGGGCAACGAGGTGGGCATCGACCTCAAGGCCGAGGAGAACGAACACTTCACCGACCCGGTCCACACGATCGTCCATCCGTTGCTGGTGCTGAAGGCCGCGGAGGACCAGGCAACCAAGCCGTCCGCCGAGAACCTCCAGAACATCAAGGAGGAGATGGAGGAGGGCATCGAGCAGGCCGAGAAGATGCGTACCGCCCTCGCCCGCTGAACCATACCAGCTCCGACCTGCCATGCTACGACGCCTGCTCCAACTCGCGGTCCTCATCGTCGCCGGATTCGTCGTCGCCGGCGTCTGGATCGGCTTCCGTCTCCGAACCGTCTCCTCCTCGCTGGGCGACCAGCAGCAGGTCGGGCTTCCGTTCTACCGTCGGGCGTCCATGGCCTCGGCCGAGGCCGACCGGGTCGAGAAGGGCGTGGCTGCGGCTTTCCTGGCGCGGACCGTCACCGAACAGGAGGAGGCGGAACAGGCGACCCATTCCGCGTTCGACGACTTCCGGAACAGCATCGCCGCCCTCAACGATGCCGGGTTCCGCCCGCTGCATCCACGCCTTGCGGCCACCTCTGAGGACGACGGCACGACCCGTTTGGTCGGCGATGTCCTGGAGGGCCTCGGTTCGCGGCTCGGCGAGTTCTCCGCGCTCACAACCAACGTGCTGGTTCAGGCGCGCCAGATCGGTGCCGCCACGGCCCGACTCGCCATAGGACGAGAGGAACTCTCCCGGGTCTTCCGCAAGCACCAGACGAACCTCTACGCCGCGGACGCCAAGGCGGCGGGCCTCGTCTCCCGTGGCGTGCTGACGGTGATGCACTCCACCTCGGTACGGGATCTGAACTTCGTCGGGCGCGCCCGCTTCCACGAGGGTGCCGACGCCCTGTCGAAGTCCACGTCGTCGGGTGTCGCCCCGGCGCTCGAGGAGCTGCGGAAGGCCTTCGAGCCGGTCCTCGCGGATTCCATGGCCGCGGGCGCCAGCCGGGCCGACCACGTCCAGTTCGTGAAGCACGCTTCCGCGATGCGAGCCGAGGTCGACCGCCTCCGCGAGTTCTCCGATGCGGATTTCTCCGGCAGCCAGGCCATCTCGATCGAGATGCTCCGGCTCGCGCTCAGGGACAGCCTTTGGTTGTCCGTCGCGGTCGCCTGCGTCGGCATCGGCATCGCCTTTCTCTTCGGCCGCCGCATCACACGGACCCTCAAGGAGGTGGTCGAGCGCATCCACAGGGGCGCCGACGGCCTGGGAGACACGGCCAACCGCATCCGACAGGGGAGCGAGGACACCGCCGAGGGCACCGGAAAGCAGGCGGCTTCGGTGGAGGAGACCGGGGCGACGCTCACCGAGCTCGCGGCGCAGCTCCGGCAGAACGCCGAGGCGACCCGCAAGGCCGAGCAGCTCACCTCCGACACGCGGTCCGCCGCCACTTCCGGCGCCGGGGAAATGAAGGAACTCGCGGTCGCCCTCGACGAGATCCGCTCGTCCGGCCACGAGGTCGCGAAGATCATCCGTACCATCGACGAGATCGCGTTCCAGACGAACATCCTCGCCCTCAACGCCGCAGTGGAGGCCGCCCGTGCCGGCGAGGCCGGACTTGGTTTCGCGGTGGTGGCCGAGGAGGTCCGCAACCTCGCCCAACGCAGCGCCGCCGCCGCCCGGGAAACCTCCCGTTCGATCGCCGGGAGCCTGGAGCGCGGCGACAGGGGGCAGGCGATCGGCAACCAGGTCCGCTCCCGGCTCGAGTTGATCCTGACCCGCATCGCGGAGGTCGACGACGTCGTCCGGAGCATCTCGGCCGCGTCCCAGCAGCAGAGCGCCGGACTGGCCATCATCGACTCCGCGGTCAACCGGATCCAAGGCGTCACCGCCACCAATGCCGCCAACGCGAAGGACGCCGCCGATGTCGCCGTCCAGCTCTCCTCCGAGACGGAGTCGCTCCGTCGTTCCACGGTCGAGCTGAGCCGGCTCGTCTGAGCCGCGAGGGCATTCGCGATTCCCGATCCGGGAATCGCGGTTTCCCGTGGCCGCGGCCACCAGGCTGCGGACTTCCCTTGATTCCCCAATCCTGCGGAAGGAGCCGAAGTCGGGCGGCCAAGGTGCTGAAGGCGGGACCCGGGATCTGGATCCCGAGAGGTGGATCACCCGGCCATGTCCGGACCTGTCGTTGGGAACCGGCGTCTCCCACTCCGCGCCGGACCTTCAGGTGGCGGGAACGAACCGTTGTCCCAGCAGCGCCAGGGCGAACAAGGCGAGGAACACCAGTGCCAGGCCCGGTTCCGGGACCAGGGCGAGCAGGTCGGTGAGGCAGATTCCCGCCAACAGGCCGGAGACCGTCCGACCGATGTTGCGGGGACCCCCGCCAAAGGTGTGGCGCAGGCACCAGGCCGTCCAAAGGCCGAGCACCACCGACCAGGCGAGGCTCCGCGGCAGCCAGGGCCCGTCGTTGACGAGCGCGGCCAGCACCCAGGGAAGGGCCAGGGCGACGAGCGGCCACCAGGCAACGGGCCCCCGACGGCTCTCCCTTCGCGCGACATAGCTCAGGCCCACGATCCATCCCGAGAGCGCGATGGCGGTCCACAATACCGTGCCGCCGACCCCGTCCGGTCCGCCCGCAGCCACGGCGAGGAACAGGAAGAGGCGACAGGCCGCCATCAAGACCGGCGAGAAGGTGACCTGCTTGTGGATCCAGTCGTACAGGACCACGGAGACCGCGAGGCCCACAGAGAACGCCGCGGAAAGCCACCCGCCGGCCGCCAGGATCAGGGTCCCCAAGGCCAGCATCGCGCCTCCGGCCCGCCAGACCAGCTTCTCGGAAACCGCGCCGGACGGGATCGGGCGCTCCCGACGGAACTCGCGGTCGAACTCCGCGTCGAAGGCGTCGTTCAGGTACATTCCCCCGATGTAGGCGAGCGTCGCGCCCAGCATCGGCAACAGGAGCCGCAGGTCCACGGAGCCTCCGCCCAGGATCCAGGCGGCCAGCACATTCGACCACACCGTCGGCAGGTTCGAGGCGCGGCCGAGAACCAGGAGCGTCCGGAGTTGGAGGGGACGTGCGGTCACGACGTGGTGGAGATTGCCCGGGCCGCCGACCGCTTGACCAGCGGACAGGCGGACTGGGCATCAGGCGCCCGACACCCCGCCGGCCTTGGCCGTGGCGAGTCCTTCCCGTGTCAACGCCCGCTCCAGCAGGGTTCTGGGCTCGGGCGTACCGCGGGTCCCGAAGAACTCCCCGACCGCCTGGACGATCTTCCGCACCGGGCGCAGGTACGGCGCCGTCGTGAACAGGTGGCGGAGGGGCGTGTGTCCCTTCAGGACCTGTCGCACATCCCCGGCCGCCGTCGGATCCTCGAACGGCCCGTCGGAAACCGTCTCGGATCGGCGGAAGACGCCGGTGACGTTGCCGCCGTCGGGCGAGGTGAAGATCCGTTCGACGCGGAAGCCGGCGCGTTTCCCGATTCCGGCCAGGGTGGACGGGGAGAAGCCGAAGAGGTGGGCCCGGTGGAAGCGGTGGGCCGGGGCGATGCACCGCGCGGCGATGTTGGGTACCTCGACCCACAGCAGTCCGTCCTTCCGGAGCCAACCCCGCACCAGGGTCAACGCCCCGACCGGGTCGTCCAGGTGCTCCAGCACATGGAAGAGCGTCACCGCATCCTCTGAGGCCGGCGCCACCGGGGCCTGTTGCCAGAAGCCGGACTCCACCGGAAGGCCCAGACGTTCGCGGGCGAAGCGGGCATAGCCCTCGTTGGGTTCGATTCCCCGCGCCTCGAAGCCGAGCCGGCGCAGCACATAGACCACCTCGCCTCCGCCGGCGCCGAGGTCCAGCACCTGTGCTCCCGGCTTCAGATGCCGGCCCACCTCACGGCAGCGGGCCGCGGCGACCCGGGCCGCACGCAGGGTGTGCTTCTGCCGCGGCTCCAAGGTCTGCTTGTAGTCGCGGCGGTACTCGTCGCGATAGTAGCCGGCCAACTCCTCGGCCCCGGGCCTCGGATCGTTCCACACCAGGCCGCAACGCGGGCACAACACCACCCTCAGCGGCCGGCCGTCGCGATCCTGGTCGCCGACGATCTCCACCCGGTCGTTGGAGCAGAGCGCGCAGGGAACGGAGGAGCTGAGGTTGGAATCGGACGTCACGGCCGCCAAAATGCCTTCCGGGCGGTTGCGGTCAATTCCCCCAAGGCCCCCCCTGCGCTCAGCGTCCACGGCCGGAGAGGTACCCACGCGGCTTCGTTTCCACCTTCCCGGGGCCGTGGGGCAGGCGAATCGGGGTCACCCGCACCGGGGTAGTCAGCTTCAGCGGCACCGGCGCCCCGAGGTCGTAGGTCAGCTCCACCATGTAGGCGGTCCATCCTTCCGACGGCGTGGTCACCGTGCCGACGTAGGCGCCGGAGGCGTCCGGCTTCAGGTCGGTGGACGTCCACACCGCGCCGAGCGTCTCCAGGCGGAAGTCGCGCTCCTTCGGGTTCGTGGCCTGCCAGAGCTTAACCGCCTTCGGGACGTCGGTCGTCGTGACCCGCAACGTCGCCGGCCCCTCCTCCTTCCAGCCGAACCTCGGGAACGGGGTGCCGTTCAGCATCGCGTGCTGCCACGCCACGATCGTCTCGTAGGCGTCCGAGTTGCGCATCGAATGGTCGGTGTTCGGCACGTAGCGCAGGAACTTCGGTCCCTCGAGCCGGTCGAAGTAGAACTGCGAGGAGTCCGGCAGGAAGAACTGGTCCCCGCACGCGTTGAGCATGAGCTTCGGCATCGTCAACCGGTCCCGGTACTCGAACGGCTCCTCGATCTTCATCAAGGCCGCGTATTCCGGCGTGCCCTGCCAGTTCATGATGCCCTGCTCGACGTAGTTCCCCACCGCCGGCGCGTAGAACCCGTAGGCCGAATGGTGGTGCACGAATGACGGCTCGATGTTCAGCAGGTCGATCACGATCGGACAG
>CAIYXO010000685.1 GCA_903930165.1 uncultured Verrucomicrobiota bacterium
CGGCGGGCCGCCGTGGTGGTCCCAGTCGCGGTGGCACAGCTGGATGAAGCGCACGCCGCGTTCCGCGAGGCGCCGGGCCAGGAGACAGTTGTTGGCGAAGGAGCCCTTGCCCGGCGTGGCGCCGTACATGTCGAGGACGGCCTTCGGCTCCGAGGAGAGATCCATGAGCTCCGGCACGCTGGTCTGCATGCGGAACGCCAGCTCGTAGTTCTCGATGTGGGTGGCGATCTGCGGGTCGGCCAAGGTGCCCAGCTGCTTCCGGTTCAACACCTGCATGGCGTCCAGCAGACGGCGTCGCGACTCGCCGCTCATCCCCGGCGGGTTCGAGACGAAGAGCACGGGGTCGCCCTGGCTGCGCATCTGCACGCCCTGGTGGTCGGCCGAGAGGAAGCCGTTGCCCCAGTAGCGTGCCTGCAGCGCCTGACCGCCGCTGCCGCTGACGAGCACCACGAAGGCCGGCAGGTTGGCGTTCTCCGTGCCCAGTCCGTAGGCCAGCCACGCGCCCATCGTCGGACGCCCCGGCTGCTGGTTGCCCGTGCCGAAGAAGGTCACGGCCGGGTCGTGGTTGATGGCGTCCACGTGCAGCGTGCGGACCAGCGCGATGTCGTCCGCGACCGAGCCGATGCCCGGCAGCAGCGAGCTCATCTCGGTGCCGCAGTTCCCGTAGCGTTTGAACTCGAAGGGCGAGCCGACGCACTTGAGCACCGACTGTCCGGCGGTCATGCCGGTGATGCGCTGGCCCATGCGGACGCTCGGCGGCAGCTCCTCGCCGGTCATGTCCTTGAGCTTCGGCTTGGGGTCGAACAGGTCGAGGTGCGACGGTGCGCCGGACTGGAAGAGGTAGATCACCCGCTTCGCCTTGGGCGCGAAGTGCAGGGGCCCCAACGCGCCGCGGGTCCCGGCCGTGGCCGGGCCTGGAGACGTGGCGGCCTCCGCGCCGAGGGAGGACCGCAGCAGCGTGCCGAGCGCGATCGTGCCGAGGCCGGTCGTGCTGCGGGTGAGGAAGGTCCGCCGGGTGAGCAGGCGTTCGAATTCGTTCTGCAGGTTCATGTCATTCCCAAGGGTTGAAGACCGAGACGCCGGAGGCCTTGAAGTCGTCGACGTTCCGGGTCGCGATCTCCAATCCGTGCACCAGGGCGGTGGCCGCCAGAAGGGAGTCGATCGCCGGCATCGGATCGCGGAGCTTTCCAAGCATCCTTCCCCAGTGGACGGCGATCTCTGGGTCGACGGGAAGGATGCGGCCGGCAAACCAGTCCGGAACCTCGCGCCGGATCCAGCGCTGCAGACGGTTTCGCCGGGCAGGCTCCTCCACACGGGCCAGCCCATTCTCCAGCTCCCCCAGCGTCAACACGCTGATCCACAGCGTGTCCTCGTGACGGGCCAGCCACGCGGCAACGCGGGGGTCCGGGGTCCGGCGGCTGAGCTCGGAAAGGACGTTGGTGTCGACCAGCCAGCTCATAATCCCGGATCCCTCGGCAGGCTGCGGTCGCGCTCGATCTCCAATTCCAGGCCCCGAAGCGGCTCGAACAGCTCCAGCAGCGACTTCCGGCGGGACCGGGTCTTCCGGTACTCCGCGACCGAGACGACGACCACGGCCGGCTGCCCGTGACGGGTCACCGTCTGCGGCCCTTCGGACAGGGCCTTGTCCACGACCAGGCTGAACTGGTTCTTCGCCTCCTGGAGCTGCCACGTCTTCCTCATGTACGGAATGCTCGTCAAACCGTTCTGGCCAGTCTAGCCAGAATCACCGCGTGATGGTCTCGTTCAGGTTCAGCAGCACGTTCGCGACGGAGGTCATGGCCGCGAGCCGTGCCGGGTCGACGCCCTCGGGCACCTTCGACTCGCCGACCTTCAGCAGCTCCGCCGCCGCCTTCGGGTCCGCCTGGAAGCGGGCCAGCTCCTCGTCGTGGGTCTTGCGCAGCACCGCGGTCTCGTCCGGCTGCGGACGCCGTCCCAGAGTGTGCCGGAACGCGCGCAGGATCCGGCGGTCGACGTCGTCGGGTTCCTCGCGGAGGACGCGCTGGGCGAGGCCGCGCGCCGCCTCGACGAACGCCGGGTCGTTCATCAGCACCAGCGACTGCAGCGGCGTCTGGGTGCGCTGGCGCAGGAAGGTGCAGACCTCGCGGTTCGGCGCGTCGAAGGTGGCGAAGGCCGGATAATGCGCCGAACGCCGCCAGAACACGTACATGCCGCGCCGGTACAACGCCTCGCCGTGGTCCTGCACGAACACCGAGTCGGTGCCGTCCCACAGGCCCGCGGGCTGGTAGGGCTTCACGCTCGGGCCGCCGATGTTCGTGTTCAAGAGGCCGGCCACCGCGAGGGCGTTGTCGCGGATCAGCTCCGCGTCGAGCCGCAGGCGCGGGCCGCGCGAGAAGACCGTGTTGTAGGGATCCTTCTCCAGCTTCTCCGGCGTCGCCGCGGCCGACTGCCGGTAGGTCGCGCTGGTCACGATCTCGCGCACGAGCGACTTCACGCTCCAGGCCGGCACCGTCGCAACGGAGCGCCGCATGCCCTTGCCGACGGCCACCGTCTGGCCGTCGCGGAAGCGGGTGGCCAGGAAGTCCAGCAGCTCCGGATGCGTCGGCCACGCGCCCTGCGAGCCGAAGTCGTTGATCGTCCGGACGAGTCCGTTGCCGAAGAACATCGCCCAGTACCGGTTCACCGTGACGCGCGCGGTGAGCGGATGCTCCTTCGACACGAGCCAGCGGGCGAGGGCGAGGCGGTTGGTCGGACCCGGCGGCAGCGGCGGGAGGAAGGCCGGCGTGCCCGGGGAGACCTTCTCGCCGGGGGTGCGGAAATCGCCGCGCACGAGCACGAAGGTGTCCCGCGGCGGATCCATCTCCTCCATGATCAGCGTGGTCGGGATCGCCGAGTAGAAGCCGTCCTTCTTCCGGCGCGCCTCGGCGAGCGCCTTCTCCGCGCGCAGGTAGTCCACCGCCTGGAAGCCCTTGTAGAACTGCGCGAGGTCGCCGCGCTCCTCGTCGCTGCGCTTGCCGCGCGACTTGGCCACGAGCGGACGGAATCCCTCGAGGTGCCACGCCGCCACGGCCTCCATGGGAAGCACGCGGTCGAAGAACCGCAGGTCGTCGACCTGCCCGTTCAGGAAGGCCTCGCCGTCCCGCGAACCGATCCGCAGCGGACCTCCGCCGGCGACCGTGTCGGACAGGACGTCCTTCTCGGTCTCCAGTCCCTGCACCCGGCCGTCCACGACGACGCGCACGCCGCCGGCCTTGCCGCTGCCGTCGTGGCTGACCACGAGGTGGACCCAGCGGTTCTGCGGGAGCTGCTCCCGGGTCTTCACCTTCAGCGCGTTGGTCGGCCAGGCGTGGATCAGGTGCACCTGCAGTCGCCGGTCGCCGACCAGCAGGTCGATGCCGCGGAAGTCGGGACCGCGTCCCATGCGGCTGAGGATCGCGCCGTCGCCGGCGAGCCGGACCCATGCGGCGATGCTGAAGGCGTTGGTGCGGTCGGCCTGCCAGGCGTCGCCGATTTCGGCGTGGGACTTCCCATCCAGCACGAGGGCCTGTCCGAGCCGGCCCGGAGCGAACGACGGCGCGTTCGACGAGCCCTTCCAGGAGGAACCGGTTTCCAGCGAGCCGTCGAACTTCAACGAGGCCACGAGACCGTTCGTCGGTGCCGGTGCCGGCGGACGTTCCTGGAGTTCCCGCTCCCACTTCTCCTGCGTTTCGCCCAGTTCGTTGATGCGGTCCTGCAGGGTCTTCTCGGCGTCCTTGAGGCGGAAGTCGGCCTCGACGAAGCGGCGCGCCTGCTCGGCGGTCGGCACCGGGAGACGCGGCGGCGGGTTGTCGGTGCGGATGCGGTCGAGGCCCTTCTCCGGCACGTTGTGGAAGAACGCGTAGAGCCGGTAGAACTCCTTGGTCGTGATCGGGTCGTACTTGTGGTCGTGGCACTCGGTGCAGCCGACGGTCATGCCGAGCCAGGTCGCGCCGAGCGTGTTGACGCGGTCCACGACGTACTTGTTGAGGTACTCGTCCGGGTCGGCGCCGCCCTCGTCGTTGGTCATGTTGTTGCGCACGAACCCGGTCGCCACGCGCTGCGGGTCCGTGGCGTCGGGGAGCTGGTCGCCGGCGAGCTGCTCGACCGTGAACTGGTCGTAGGGCTTGTCCTGGTTGAAGGCGTCGATGACCCAGTCGCGCCACAGCCACATGAACCGAACCCCGTCGAAGTGGTAGCCGCTGGTGTCGGCGAACCGGGCCAGGTCGAGCCAGTTCTGGGCGAACCTCTCACCGAAATGCCGCGAGGCCAGCAGCCGTTCCACGACCCGCTCGTAGGCGTCCTCCTTGCGATCGGCGAGGAAGGCGTCGACCTCCCCGATGGTCGGCGGCAGGCCGGTCAGGTCCAGGGTGACCCGGCGCAGCAGCGTCACGCGGTCCGCCTCGGCGTTGGGCTTCAGGCCTTCCTTCTCCAGCCGGGCGAGCACGAACCGGTCGATGGGACTCCGGACCCAACGGCTGTCCTTCACCTTGGGGATCTCCGGCCGGACCGGCGGGATGAACGACCAGTGTTTCTGCCAGACTGCGCCCTCCTGGACCCAACGGCGCAGGAGCGTGGCCTGCTCGGGCTTCAGCGGCTTGCCGTGGTCGGGCGGCGGCATGAGGTCGTCGGCGTCCTTCGTCTCGATCCGCGTCACCAGCGAGCTCTTCTCCGGCGAGCCGGCGACGAGGGCCGCCTGGCCGGACTTGAGCACGCGGAACGCGTCCTCCTGCCGGTCGAGCCGGAGGCCGGCCTTGCGCTTGGCCTCGTCCGGTCCGTGGCAGGTGTAGCAGTGCTCGGAAAGGATCGGCCGGATCTTGCGGTTGAAGTCCGCCGGAACCGGCGTGGAGGCGGCCGCGGCGTCGACGGCACCGAGGGTCGCCGACAGGGCGCCGAGGATCGCCGAGGCCATTCGGCGGAGAAGCGATGGGGACGGGTGCGGCCAGCGGGACATGGCTTCGATAGTGGACCCGTCAGACCGCCTACAGCAACCCCGGGCCGCCCGGAAGGGGGGAGATGCGGGGCAGTTCGAAGTTTTCAGTTTTCAGCGCCGGGAGCGGAGAGCACGGAGCTGAAAGCCCGGCATCAGGCTAGGTTGAGAGCCGGGGACGCCAGCGGTGAACAGCGGACGGCGGACAACGACGACAAACCGCGAGCCACGGACAACGGACTTCTCCCCCTGTGTCCTCTGTGCCTCCGTGGCCAATCTGGGGAAGCGGTTGCGACGGGCCGTGCCCGCCACAGGCCACCAACAACGGACAACTGGCAACTGGCAACGGACAACGCCCGTACCAACCCCTTTGAAGACAGAAAACCCGGAGGGCTGTGGAGCGTCCTCCGGGCCAGTGTTCTGAAGCAGCGGCTCAGGCCTGTTCGCCCAAGTCGTTCGGGGATGTGGGTAGGACCTTTGTCACAACCATGATGGCCGTGACGGGGGGATGGAACCCTCCACCAATCTGGGATCGATGAGGGGCTCCGGTTTCCACAGGGGTGGGTGAAGCTTATCCCTTGCCAACCGAACGATTTACGGTTCTGGCCGGAAAAATGGGGGCTTCGGTGGATGAATTGCCTCCGGATGGCGTGTTTTGCGCAGTTCCGGCGGAAAATGCCGGTCGGGCTGGGGGTTTGGATTCCGCTCTGGACACCCCGTCGGGTTGGCCGAACCGTGTCCCACCGCGATGCCCGCCGACTTCGCCCATCTGCATCTCCACACCGAGTTCTCCCTGCTCGACGCGGCCTGCCGTCTCGACCGCCTGATGGAGCGGGCGAAGGAGCTGCAGTTCCCCGCGATCGCCATGACCGACCATGGCAACATGTTCGGCGCCATCGAGTTCTACTCGGCCGCGAAAAAGGCCGGCATCAAGCCGATCATCGGTTGCGAGGTGTACGTGGCCCCGGGCTCGCGTCTGGACCGCAAGCAGGGCGGCGGTGGGATGCGGGACGTGTACAACCATCTGGTTCTGCTGGCCCGGAACGAGGAGGGGTACGCGAACCTGGTGAAGCTGGTCACCGCAGCCAACCTCGAGGGCTACTAC
>CAIYXO010000686.1 GCA_903930165.1 uncultured Verrucomicrobiota bacterium
CGGAGGGGGTGGTTCCCTGCGCCCAGACGCTGTCGCCGTGGAAGCCGAACTCCACGCCGAAACCGTCGGAGCCCATGGTGGTCCAGCTGAAACCCGCCCGATCGTCACTGGTGTGGGATTCGGAGGCCACGGAAAGATCGATGGAGACGGTGTATCCGACGGTCCTGTCCAGGACCGGAAACGAGGGATCAATCGTCCTGCCGTAGGCCCACCCGGCGCGGTCCGTGATCGTCGAGGATGTGTTGGCGACCGTCGCCCCGCCCGAGAACCCCGTGGTGGCGGTCGGGGTGCCCCCGTCCGGAACGGTGCTGGCCTGATAAGCCCACCCCTGTATGGCCATCGACGTCCCGAGATCGCCGGAGTAGACGACCTGCGCGAACGATTCGCCCGCGAACGCCGGGACCCACAACGCCGCTGTCAGCCATTTCTTCATGCGGGAATCGTGACCGTGTCCGGGCAAAACTCCAGCCTCACACGCGACATCGATGCCTTCGTCCTTCCAAACCGGTTCTCAGGTCTCGTAGCCGAGCGGACGGAGCCACTCCTCCAGCTCGTCGGCGCCGAAGTCGGCGAGAACATGGCCGTCGAGCTCGATCGAGGGAGCCCGTGACTGGCCGGTCAGCGACAGCATCTCCGCGCGCGCCGCGGCGTTCCGGATCACGTCCAGGGTCTCGTAGGTGTAACCTCTGGAGTCGAGCCATTCGACGACTTCCTCGCACCAGGGGCAGCCGGGCTTGACGAAGAGCCGCGTGTGTTTCGGTTTCATGGGTCCGTAGGGGTCAGTCCAGGTTCTCGACACGGAGCACCACCGGTGGCGATTTGACCACCGGAAGGCGCGCGATCCGGGCCATGGCCTTCCGGGCGGCTTCGTTGGTCGCCTCGTCGAGCATCAGGATCACCGGGACCGTCTCCCCGGAATGGCCCTCGGGCTGGATGATCGACGAGATGCCGATCCGGGCCTGGGCCAGGATCGAAGCGATCCGCGCGAAGACCCCTGGCCGGTCGGCCACCTCCAGCCGCACGTAGAACCGGGAAACGATGCCGTCGATCGGCGCAACCTTGGCCGAGCCGTCATGGGCGACGAACGGCGGCACCCGGTGATGGTTGCCGGCCCGGAGATCGAGGACCGCATCCGCGAGGTCGCTCAGCACGGAGCTCGCCGTCGGATCCTGGCCGGCGCCGCGTCCGTAGAAGAGGGTGTCGCCGACGACGTCCCCGCGGATGGCCACCGCGTTGAAAGCGTGGTTCACCGACGCGAGGACGTGGGTGTTGGGGACGAGCGCGGGGTAGACGGAGACCTGGATGGCCGCCGCCGCGGGCCGTTTGGAGCGGGAATTCGGCTTCGCCACCGGTTGGACGATGCCCAGCAGCCGGATCGTGTAGCCGAGTTGGGCGGCGAACTGGATGTCCAGTTTGGACACATGCCGGATACCTTCGGTGTGGATCTCCTCGGGCTTCACCCAGAAACCGTGTGCGAGCGAGGCGAGGATCCCGGTCTTGTGCGCGGCGTCGTGGCCGTCGATGTCGAGGGAGGGTTCCGCCTCCGCGTAGCCGAGGCGCTGGGCGTCCGCCAGGACGTCACTGAAGTCCGCGCCCTCGAGTTTCATCCGGGTCAGGATGTAGTTGCAGGTTCCGTTGACGATGCCGGCAATGCGCAGGAGGCGGTTGCCGGCGAACGACTCGCGGATGGCCTTGATGATCGGGATGCCTCCGGCCACCGCGGCCTCGTAGTAGAGGTTGGTGCCGTTCTTGGCCGCCAAGGCGAACAGCTCGGGTCCGTGCGCCGAGATGAGCGCCTTGTTCGCGGTGACGACGGGTTTCCCAAGGGAAAGGGCGCTGCGGACCACATCCCGGGCCGTTGAGGTGCCGCCCATGAGCTCCACGATGATCCGGTTGCGCGGATCCTCGACCACCTTGCGCCAGTCGCCGGTGATCCGGTCCCGGGGGATGTCCACGGCCCGCGTGCGGCCCGGGTCCCGGACCGCCACGCCCGTCACCTCCAAGGCCACGCCGAGGCGGGCGGCCATGAGCGGGCCATTGCGTTGCAACGCCTGCCAGACGCCACCTCCCACGGTTCCTCCGCCGACGATTCCTACATGGATCTTCTCCATAGATTGAAGGGAAAGCGTGACCGCGAAGCGGCTTCGGTCACAACGGCATTCTGCCGTGGGCGGGTCTTCCGCTTTCCCATCGCGAAGTCCCCGACGGACCGGGGGCAGGGCGAGGCCTCAGGAGAAAAGGTCGAGCTGGTCGGAGGGCGCCAATCTCA
>CAIYXO010000687.1 GCA_903930165.1 uncultured Verrucomicrobiota bacterium
CGCCTATCCCTCCGCGTTCAAGACCACCACCCTCACGGTGACCCGTCCCTATCCCTGGCTGTGGAGCGTTTCGCCCTCCTCGCTCCAGGTGGGCGCCTACTCGGTCTCGCTGAGCGGAGCCAACTTCGCCCCGGATTCCGTCGTCCAGGCCAATGGCGTGGACGTCCCGACGGTCTTCGTCTCGTCCACCAAGGTCATCGCCAACGGCGTCGCGGCCGCTGTCGGCACGCTCCAGTTCACGGTGCGTCATCCGGCTCCCGGGGCGGTCTCCGGCAACAAGGTCAACGCCACCGTCGCCGCCCCCACGGTCTCCGTGGCGGTCAGCCCCCTGGCCCCGACGGCAACCCTCGGAACGACGGTCGCCTTCTCGGCAACCGTCTCCGGCAGCCCGAACACCGCGGTGACCTGGTCGGTGCCGGGAGGCGCCGCACAGGGATCCATCAACAGCCAGGGGCTCTACTCAGCTCCGAATGCCCTTCCGTCCCCGCCGACGGTGAAGGTCCGCGCCACTTCCGTCGCCGCTCCGTCGGTCTATTCCGAGGCGACGCTCACCCTCGTGGCACCGCCCGCGGTGACCCTCTCCGTTTCGCCTTCCGCGGTCACCGTCCCGCAGGGCACGACCCGCCAGTTCACGTCCTCCCTCACCGGCTCCGCCAACACCGCTGTGGTCTGGTCGGTGGTCGGCGGCTCCGCCAACGGTTCGATCGGTTCGGGCGGTCTCTACTCTCCTCCCGCCGTGCTCCCGGCCTCCACGGTGGTGCTCGTCCGCGCCACCTCCGTCGTCAATCCGCTCGTCTCCGCCGACGCCGTGGTGACGCTCACGCCTCCGCCGGTCGTGGTGTCGGTGAATCCACCCACCGCCACGGTCCAGGTCGGAACGCCGAAGTCCTTCGCCGCCTACGTTGTCGGAACGCCCAACTCCTCGGTCGTCTGGTCCGTCCCGGGCGGCCCCGCCAACGGCTCCATCTCCGCCTCCGGCGTGTACCTGCCGCCTGCCGCCGTTCCTGCGAACCCGATCGTGGCGGTGCGCGCGACCTCGGTCGCCGATCCGTCCTCCTTCGCCGACGCATTCGTCACCCTGACTCCCGCTCCCGACCTCGCCGCGCTGCTGCATGCGGCCCGTTTCCTCGAGCAGGCCACGTTCGGGCCGAGCCCGGCGGACCTCGCCTTGGTCCAGCAGGTCGGCATCGACGCCTGGCTCCAGCAGCAGTTCGCCCTGCAGGCCTCGGCGATCCCGGTGCCGTCCAACAACTCCGTGCAGGATCTCCAACGTTGGATCCTCCACCACTACACCGCCGCCCCCGACCAGCTCCGCCAGCGGGTGATCTACTCGCTGAGCCAGATCGTCGTGGTCTCCGCCGACAAGCAGGTCTACGCCGACGCCATGCTGCCGTGGATGAACCTGCTCTCCACCCACGCCTTCGGCAGCTACCGCGACCTGCTGCTCGAGGTCTCGAAGAGCTCGTCCATGGGCAAGTTCCTCGACCTGGCCAACTCCACGAAGCCCGGGATGAACGGGGGCGGCGCCAATGAGAACTATGCCCGCGAACTGATGCAGCTGTTCACCATCGGGCTGTGGCAGCTGAAGCCCGACGGCTCGCAGCTTCTCGACACCAACAACCTCCCGATCTCCACCTACTCGCAGGCCGACGTCGCCCAGTTGTCACTGGCCCTGACCGGCTGGACCTACGCGACCCCGCCGGGGGGCACCGCGTACTCCCTCAACAACGAGTACCATGGCGCACCGATGGAGGTCCGCCCCGGCAACCACGCCACGGGCGCGAAGAGCTTCGTCGGGATCCAGATCCCCGCGGGGCAGACCGTCGAGCAGGACCTCGTGTCCGTCATCGACGGCCTGATGGCCCATCCGAACACCGCGCCCTTCATCGCCACCCGCCTGATCCGCAGCCTGGTGAAGAGCAATCCCAGCGGCGCGTACGTCCAGCGGGTCTCGCAGGTCTTCGCGGACACCGACGGCGACCTCAAGGCGACCGTCACCGCGGTCCTCAAGGACGCCGAGGCGCGCGACGACGTGGCCTCCGCAAACTCCGGCCGGCTCAAGGAGCCGATCCTGCAGGTCTGCGGGTTCCTGCGGGCGCTCGGCGGCCAGTTCCAGCCGGGACAGCAGCTCA
>CAIYXO010000688.1 GCA_903930165.1 uncultured Verrucomicrobiota bacterium
GCCGCCGATCACCGCCACGGACTCGGAGTAAATCCACCCGCTCCCTCCTGCCCATGATTCCATTTTCATTCCCACGCCCTGGAAGCCTTCTTCCCTTCCTCATCGGGGTGCTGGCGTTGCTCCCAAGCCGGGCCGGGGACGTCTCCTTCGCCGAGACCGAGTCGGAGTTCGCGGCCGCGGCCGATTTCAACGGCGATGGGCTCCGTGACGTCCTGATCGTCGACCGCGCCTCGGGTTGGTACCGGATGATCGCGGGCACCAATGGGGCGCGGCCGATCTTCCCGCCGCAAAAGCCCACGGGCATTGGACCGGTGGACGGCTTCACCGTCGGACCGCTGCTCACCCGGGCTCCGGGGGCATCGGCCGTTTCGCCCGCGGCCACCAACCAGCCCGACTTCGCGGTCTCCGGAATGGCTGCCAACCGCGTCCTGGTCTTCGACGGTGCGGTGGCGGCCCCACAACCGGTTGGCCTCTTCACCACCGGAATCGGCCCCGGCCCGCTGGTGGCCCTCGACATCGCCGGTGCGACCAACACGCCGATGCTCGACCTGCTGGTGCTGACGGCGATGAACGGGCCGTCCGTCCCCAACCGGATCGAGACCGTCCGGAACTCGGCGGACGCGTTCGCGCCGCTCGGGGACCTCGCCGACCCGTTCACCCGCACTCAGGTCACCCGCATTGAGCCCAAGGCGGGCGGCATGACACGACGTGTGGCATCGATCCGCAGCTCGGGCGGCCCCGGTGTCCTGGAGTTCCATGCGGTCCGCGCGGGACTCCCGGTGTCCGACGCGACCTCGGGTCCGCTGGCGGCCGGATCCCGGTTCGTGATCGGCCTGTTCGGCAACCGTCCGCTCGCCTCGGTGCTGACCTGGGTCCCGGGAACCAGCGAGGTCGCGATGTGGCCGGTGAGCGAACCGTCCTTCGACGACTTCGAGCTCCCGAACTCGCCCGCGGCCCGGTTTGGATTCGGGACCAACACGGTGGACGGCATCTCCGTCGTCGACGGCCCGACCCGGCCTCAGTTGGTGATCCGCCTCAACGAAGCCCGCGACGCCTGGATCTTCGACTTCGACGGGGTCAACGCCCCGGTGCCCGTGGATCCGGTGGGCAGCCTGCCGGATGAACACTTCAACTACGCCTTTTCCACCGCGCCCGGCCGGATCGCGACCTTGTCCAATCTCACGAGGGCCCCAGGCCCCACCGAGGTCCATCGTGTCTCGGTCTGGAACGGCACGAACTACGTGCTCACCAGCTCGTATTCCTTCGACAGCGAAACTCGGGACCACGCCTACGGCAACGTCTCGCAGTTCCGCGGCGAGCCGTTCGTGAGCCCCGGGGTGGAACTGCTCTCGATCGACCGGGCTGGCGACTGGGCTTCCGCGCCCTCTATCTCGCCCTCCCCATTGCCCGGATCCCCCGGCGTGGTGACGGTGGCCGGTGAAAGCGACCGCGGCTCCTCCCGCGGACTGGGAACCAGCAACGTGGTGACCCTGGGGACCGTGCCCGGGACGAGCGCGGTGTTGGCCAACCAGCTGGGCGAGACCCTTTCGATCCTCCCCTTGACCGGGGACCTGGGACCGATCGGCGCCAACCTCGTCCTCAATCCGCGGCCCGGATCCTACCCGTCCGCGATCTCGGTGAGCCTGTCCTCTGGGAACGCGGCCGATCGGATCCGATTCCGCCTGAACGGCGGCGAATGGCTTCCCTACACCGGTCCGATTCCCGTCCAGGTCACCACCACCGTGGACGCCTACGCCGAATCCTCCGCCGGTGCGGGCCGTTCCCGGATACTCTCGGGGCGCTACGCCGTGACCACTTCCTGGGCCTCGCAGGATTCGGACGGCGATGGCGTGCCGGACTTCGTGGAGTCGGCCAGGGGACTGGATCCGCGCGCGGGTGCCGACTCGGATCGCGACGGCTTCCGCGACCTGGACGAGATCCTCTCCGGTTCCAATCCGGCCGATGCGGCGAGCGTGCCGCCGGCGGGGCACTCGGCCTGGACCCGTTCGACCACCGTCGCCCTCGACGTGGTTCCCCAGCCGCACCTCGTGCCGCTCCCGGCCTTCGGATCCGCCGATGGCACCGTGGTCGGGCTTCGAACCCTCCACGGAACCCTGCTATCCGAGGCGGTGACCACCAACCGCCCCCCGGTCAACACGCCGGGCGCCGCGGAATTCCAGGTGGGCCTGGGAGCCGGCGGATTCGTCAGCCTGGCCACACCGGAGCACTTCCTCGCCTCGCCGGAACGTCCTGCGGCCGGCGAACCCAGCGCCCGCGAGCTGGTCGGACTCTTCGTGGTCCCGAACACCGCCACGGCGGAGATCCCCTTCGAGTCGGCAGGAACCCCGGACGCCGCCGCGGTCCGACGCTGGGAAGACACCGCCCGGGCCTTCCTGTCCACCAACGCCGGTCCCCGGTTCGATGTGGTCCTCCAGCCGGTGGACCTCCTGGTCGCCGCGCTGTTCGAGCGGAAGCTCGACGAGATCCTGACGACGAACGTGTGGCGTCGTTCCCTCCCGCTGGGCCTGTTCCCCCATCGTCCTGCGGATGCCGGGCGCACGAATCCGCCCGCGGCGCTGCTCGCCTCGCTGACCCAGCCCTCGACCAGCAACTCCTGGAACCTGGTCCAGATGCTCGCCGACCTCCGGTCCGGCACCGCAAGCGTGACCGACCGGGACCTCCTCGACCTGCGCCTGCTGACCACCGAGCTCTACCGGGTCTGCACCTTCTCGAACGCGGTGGTCGTCACCAACGTCCTCGGCACGCTGCGGCCGGCGGCCTATGGACCGGTGTTGGATGAGCTTCGACAGCTCGTCGCGACCGGAACCGTCGGGACGGCCTATGGCGCCGTCCCGTCGGTGGCCTCCCTGGTGCCCGGCGCCGCCGCCGGCGCCCGGCGCCTGTTGGACGGGGTTTCCCCGCGCAGCCGGGTGACGCTGGACCTGGTGATGGGCACCGATCCGGAGACGGCATCCTGCACGGTTCTCCGGACTTCCACCGGAGAAGGGGTTGCTTTGCTGGACTCCCACCTCAACCCGTATCCCTTGGCGATCCGGTTCCCCTTGGCGCCGGGAACCCGTCTCCGCGCGGTGGGTTTCGAGGATGTCCCGGTGCCATCCTGCGCCACCCGCGCTTTGGAAGTCGTCGGCCTCTCGATCGTCGAGATCCCGCTGCCCACCGCGGAGGACACCGATGCGGACGGACTGCCCGACGCCTGGGAGCGCTTCTTCTTCACCGGCGATCTCTATGCCTACGGCTACGAAGACAGCGACCGTGACGGCTACTACAACCACCAGGAACTGGTGGCGGGCACCGACCCCCGGTCGGCGGCGAGTCATCCGGCCGGTCCGCCGCAGGGAAGCGGACTGGCAGTGAACGGCCTCCGGGTCGAGCCGAACGGGGAGGAAGAGGTATCCCCGGATCCCGCGGGTGGCGTGATCATCGCGGGCGGAGGCAAGGCGCGTTCCGGAATCCACTTGATGGCCGGAAACGCGGAAGGAATCCACGCGAAGCTAGGCATCCCCTCGGACAC
>CAIYXO010000689.1 GCA_903930165.1 uncultured Verrucomicrobiota bacterium
CAACCTTCCGGGCATCTGCATCGCACAGCACATCCCGGCCCGATTCTCCGCCGCCCTCGCCGGGCGCCTGGACATGCTGAGCCGCATCCGGGTCAAGGAGGCGGAACCCGGCGACCGCGTCGAACCCGGCACCGCGCTGGTCGCCCCGGGCGGCTTCCACATGACGCTCCACTGGCGCGGGGACCACCATGTCGTGGAACTCAACGAAGGTCCCCTGGTCCACCACCAGCGCCCGTCGGTCGACATCCTCTTCGAGTCCGCGCTCCGCACCGGTTCCGCAGCGCACTCCCTCGCGGTGATCCTCACCGGCATGGGCGTGGACGGCGCCTCGGGCATGAAGCACCTCCACGACGCGGGCGCCTTCACGGTCGCCCAGGACGAGGAGTCCTGTGCCGTCTTCGGCATGCCACGCGCCGCCATCGAGGCCGGCGCGGTGGACGAGGTGCTGCCGCTCGACCGCATCGCGGACCGCATCGCCCGCGGCCGCCGCCCAGCCGCAGTCCCCGCCTGATCTGGATTCGCCCACCGGGAGCGAAGACGGGTCCCACGCGGAGCCGCGGGGTACGAACTCCCACATCCCGGACCTGAGTCCGAATGCGACTCGGACATCAAAAGACGGCCTTCTCCGGAACGCGATCTCAGGGGCACGGAGTACCGGCTTCAGCCGGTTTGGACCTTGTGTGACCTGTCGCCTGGGCCAGGTCCAAGGGCATGGGGCCTGGAAGGTCTCCGCCGGCTAAAGCCGGCACTCCGTACCCAATCGAGGCCACCGACGCCGAAATCGGCGTTGGTCCAGGCCTCGGCGGCTCCGCGCCTCCGCGTGTGGATTTCCCTCCCTGAATGCACAGCTCAGGGGGCCGGCTTCCGGGCGGTTCGCACCGGTTGAGGGGCGCGCAGACGCGTGTAGAGCCAGACTTCCAGCGGCCTCAGCGGCCCCAGCCACGCGTAGAACGGCGAATAGACCAGCCGCAGCCTTACCAGCGACAACAGCATGTTCATCGATGTGCGGCTGTTGAACACCACCGTGGATCCGCTCTGGTCCGACCATTCCGTCGGCACCTCCAACACCCGGAAACCGGCCTTCCTCATCGAATAGAGCAGGTTCACGTCGAAGGCCAGGTCGGCGAGGGTGAGACGCTCGTGGATCCGCTCGATCGCCCGGCGCCGCATCACCTTCGCCCCACATTGGGTGTCGCGGATGCCCATCCCGAAGAAGGCCTCCACGAAGAGGTGGAACAGCCGGCTGGCGAACTGCCGCTTCCCGGGCTGTGAATGGTGGATCACCGCCCCGGGGATCCATCGCGAGCCGATCGCGCAGTCCACCGCCGGGTCCTCCAGGCGTCGCACCAGGTCCAGGAAGGCCGCCGGAGCCGTCGCACCATCCGCGTCGACGTATCCGATGTAGTCCGCCATCGGGGCGAGCTTCAGCCCCTCGATCAGCGCCCCGCCCTTCCCGATCGCCGCCGGGAACTCGAGGTGCGAAACGCACAGGTACCGCTGCTCGGCCGCACGCACCACGCCCAACGTGTCGTCGCGGCAGCCGTTCAGGATCACCACGATCCGGAACCTTCCGGCATAGTGCCGGATGAAGTGCTCGGAATACGCCTCCAGCACGGGACCGATCCTCGCCTCCTCGTTGTAGGCGGGGATCAGGAGCAGCAGGCTGGGTGCGGAGACCGTCACGCGGGCGGAATGGGTAGACAATCCGCCCGCCGACGTCGAAGCCGAATCCGGAGGAACCACGGCCGGCGCGCCGCCCCGCCGTTTCTCCCGCTTCCCCTCGCCGCCGCGACCCCCTAGCTTCCGCCGGTCCATACACGCCCCACACGATGAAGGTCGTCATTCTCTGCGGTGGTCTCGGCACGCGCCTGCGCGAGGAGACCGAATACCGCCCCAAGCCCATGGTCCCCGTCGGGGGACGCCCCATCCTCTGGCACATCATGAAGCTCTACGCCCGCCATGGGCACCGGGACTTCGTCCTCTGCCTCGGATACAAGGGCGAGGTCATCAAGGACTACTTCCGCAACTACCTCTGGAACACCTCCGACGTCACGCTGACCCTCGGCCGCAACCCCAGGATCCGCTACCACAACACCCATGAGGAGGAGGACTGGACCGTCACCCTGCTGGAGACCGGACAGGAGACCATGACCGGCGGACGCCTCCGCCGCGCGCTCGCCCACGTGCCCGACGACCGCTTCCTGTTCACCTACGGCGACGGCCTCACCGACAGCGACATCAACGCCTCCATCCGCTTCCACGAGTCGCACGGCGCCGTTGCCACCGTGACCGCCGTCCGGCCTTCGGGACGTTTCGGCGAACTCGCCATGGACGGCCAGACCATCACCGCCTTCACCGAGAAGCCCGACCAGGAGAACGCCTACATCAGCGGCGGGTTCATGGTCCTCGACCGCCGGATCCGGGAGTACCTCGGCGACGACGACGGCTGCGTCTTCGAGAAGGGGCCGATGGAACGCCTGGTGCAGGAGGGTCAGCTGAAGGCCTATCGCCACGAAGGGTTCTGGCAGTGCATGGACACGTACCGCGAACAGCAGATGCTCGACAGGATGTGGCAGACGGGGAATGCGCCCTGGAAGACCTGGTGAAGGCGGCCGCGAACGCGGATTGCCCCAGCCGGGCCGATCATCGGGGTTGTCGGGAGGGTCGAAATCCGAAACGTTGACCCCATGGAGTTCCTGATCGCACGCGAAGACGGTCAACCGTTGCTCCTGGACGCCTCGCACTACGCGGCGGTGCTGAAGCCGAACAGCATGCCGTGCCGTCAGGTTTCCGGCTGGGGCGCCCACCGGATCGAGGTGCAGGGCTGCCCGATCGTCTTCGGTTTCGAGCAGGAAGGCATCACCGTCACCTTCCAGAACTGGCTCCTTTCCGAGAAGGACATGGCGCGAATCGTCCAGGAAATCGCCGCGAACCTCACCCGCGAACTCGGCTCCCCGGTCCTCGCCAAGGAACAGTGACGCGGTCCTGCCTGGCTTGGCAGCCGGGGTATCCTTGAAGGTTGAAAGGTTGAAAGGTTGAAAGGTTGAAA
>CAIYXO010000690.1 GCA_903930165.1 uncultured Verrucomicrobiota bacterium
CCCCTCCTCCGTCACGACGATAAAGGAATGAGAGGGACTGGCCTTGCAGTAGGTCACCATTTTCTCTGTGGAGCAGACCTCATCGGCCAAAGCCCTCACCGCTCGGGGACATTCCGGATGAGCCACCACCGGAGCCTCAGGATGCTCTTGTCGGATCCGGTCGATGGACGCCGCCGTGAACTCCATGTGGACGTAGCAGTCGCCGTCCCAGAGCCGCATCTTTCTCCCAGTTCTCTGCATGACCCAGTCCCCAAGATTTCGATCGGGTAGAAAAAGAATTTCCCGGTCGGCCGGGACACGCTGCACAATCTTCTCGGCGTTGCCCGAGGTGCAGATCACGTCGCTCAACGCCTTCACCGCCGCCGTGCAGTTGACGTAAGAGACCACGTACAGCCCAGGATTTTTCTGCAGGTAGGACGCGAGCTGGTCAGCCGGACAGGAGTCCGCCAAGGAACAGCCGGCATGGAGATCCGGCATGAGTACTCTCTTTTCAGGATTCACGATCTTCGCCGTCTCCGCCATGAAATGAACTCCGCAGAAAAGAATCGCGTCTCCTTTCGCTTTTTGCGCCGCATAACTGAGACCCAGGGAGTCCCCCACTAAATCCGCCACCTCCTGGATTTCTCGTCGCTGATAGTTGTGGGCCAGCACCACCGCGTTCTGTTTTTTCTTTAGCTCAACGAAACGCTGCTGGAGAGGCGTCATCCCGTTATAGTGGACTCCTTTTAGACGGCGGACAAACGGGACCGATTTTGGAATGACAAATCCACCAACCCTGCTTTATATGAACCTGATGGACGAAGGGGCGCAGCCGTTCCTCGGGGACGAGCGTGAGCGACGAGACGGCATTATCCAGCACCGGCCAGATCTCCGACGACGTAAAGACTCAGCCATCGAGGAGTAGATCGCAGCCGCCCACGAGGTGAGCGAGGCGCCTACGGAGCGTTACGCATCGCCGAGGATTTTCATGCACACGGAACGCGCACGAGCGAACATTGCTGTGCTCGTTTGATACGGGCCCAAGGTCTGCGTGACTGGGGAAAATCCGGACGACACCCTCGCACCATGGATAGCCGCAACGCCCAGCCCGTCGCGGCCAACTTCCTTTCGAAGCGTCCAGCACCGAAGGGAACCGATCAGACTCGGATGACGGACACTGCCTACGTGCGCACTGCCGCAGGTTGGCTGTTCTTGGTCGCGATCTCTAATGTCTTGTGCCGGCGGATCGTTGGCTAGCCTGCGGACCGCCCCGAATGCCAGGTTGGTCCTGGAGGCTCGGCGAGTCACTCCCCAACACCGCAGACCATCCGAGGGGCCGCGGCATCACTCCGACCGCGACAGTCAGTATGTCGATGCCCATTATGCCAGGGGCTTGGCCCGGCCGCTGAGGGTTGCTGGCGCTTCTAGAGCATCGGCTCCGTGACATACGGATTCTGACCCGGCCCGTGACTACGGCGACGACCGCCCACAAGCAAAGAAAGCCGAAGCTCTTGATTGGCGCGGAGGCTGGTTTCTCGTACCCGCTGCTGATCACGCGGAGAGCCGACGGCCCGCTTTGTGGCCGCCGGAAGGGCGTCCGGCGCACATCTATTCACTTGACCGCCCGAGAATAAAAAACGTTTTAGCAGATGCGCCGTTCCCCTCTGTCTGGAGCGGACTGTTCCCATGAGATCCATTGCTCCCCGTAAAGGTGTCTTGTCCGCCCTGTGGATTCCGCTCGATTCCCGCGGGCGCTTGATGAAGCGCGCGCTGGCGGCGCATATCCGCTGGCTCAAGAAGTGTGGCGTGAACGGGTTTCTCGCCC
>CAIYXO010000691.1 GCA_903930165.1 uncultured Verrucomicrobiota bacterium
GTTGTTGTAGATGCGTCCCATGTTCGGAGTGCGTACGGAGTGGTCAGGAATTCTGTCCCGGAAGCGCATCCGGGCAAGCCTCCATTTCCTCAGTCGAGGCCGGGAAACGGCCTGAACTCAGCAAGGCGCGAGCCGTCCGCTGTGGACCACACCCGCACCCGGCCGTCGTGGTATCCGCCCGCCACCCGTTCTCCGACGCCCACCCCGGCCACGGCCGTGGCGCGGCCCTCCGCCCGATACTCACGGGGCTTCTGGATGGATTTCCAGGGATGCAGCCGTACCACCCCGTCGGTTCCCGCGGTGACCACGCCGGCGGCCACGGAGGCCATCGCCGTCAGTTCCACGTCGCCGAAATTGGCCACCGTCTTCGAATCAGACCCGGCCACCTCCCATACGCGGAGCCGTCGGTCCTTCCCGGTGCTGGCCACCCGGGTGGCATCCTCGTTGAACTCGGCTGCGAAGACCGCAGCACCATGCTCGGTGAAACTCGACACCGCCTCCCCGGAGGAGGAGTCCGCCACCCGTACCGTCCGGTCCCTGCTGGCGCTTACCAGGCGTTTCCCGTCTCCGCTCCAGGCAAGGGACAGCACCCAGTCCGAATGCGCCGGCAAGACGAGCTGGCGCATCCCCGAGACCGCGTCATGGACGGTCACCACGCCATCGGCGCCCCCCACCGCGATTCGGCTGCCGTCGGGACTGAACCTGAGCGCGGTCAACGAATCGGCCCCACCCCTCAGCCAAGTCCGCAAGGAGCCGTCCGTGGCGCGCAGCAGGACGGCCTCTCCCAGTCGACCCGGGTTGCCGGCGGCCACCGCCAACGCCGCGCCGTCCGGACTCCATTGCAAGGCCGTGATCCGGTCGGGCAGGCCGGGAAGCCTCCTTCTCGGAGCCCCATCTCGGGCATCGACGACGAGCACCTCCCGGAACGCGCCGATCGCCAATTCCGCGCCGTCCGCAGAAAACGCCAGTGCGGAGATGGGAACAGGATGCCGATATTCGACGGGGGCCACGCCTCCGGTTCCCCGTGGCAACCAAGCGGCCAAAGCGGCGTCGCCACCCGTGCCTTCCATGACGGCCCCGCCAAGGATCCATGACCGTATCCGAAAGACCTCGTCCGAGGTCAGTGGCGGACCGTCCTTGGGCATGCGCTCCTCCGGATCGGGACTGGTGATCCAACGCATCCAGGAACTCGACCCGGGGTCGCCGGGAACGATCGGCGCTTCGCCGCTTCTTCCCGCCAATCGCAACTGCGCCACGGAGTCCATCCTGTAGCGCCCCTTTGGTTTGGACTCCTGATGGCATCCGAGACACCGCTCGAGAAGGATCGGAACAACGTCCCGGCCGAACTCCACCCTTCGCAACCCGGTTTCCTGGGCCACGGACGCCGGAACGCAACACAAGGCCACCCACAGGAGAGCCTTCGTGACGGGTTTCAACGCCGGCTCCATTCGATGCCGGCCCACGCGAGCAGGGCCATTCCGACCGGAGTGCCGGTGACCGAGGTGGGCACCGCGGCCACCACTCCGAGGGCGAATGCCTTGCCGAAGGCTGCGGACCACGGGTCCCGGCGCGAGGCCCGTTGCAGCCAGAGCGTCGGCACAAACACGCTCAGGAAACTCAGCGGAATGGTCACCACCCAGAGCAGGGCTGCCCAGTCGGCCGTCATCCACAGGTTGTCCACGAAAAGGAGGATCGCCGAGGCCGCCGGATGGATCGGGGAGAACTTCCTCTCCAGCAACGGCGGAGTTTCCGAGTCGAAGTTCCCGTCGGTCCCCGGAAGCCGCATGGGCACGCCGGGCGACGGACGGCCTGGGACATCCCGCTTCGTTGGTTCCGGTTCGTGCATTCGTCCGCTCCGCCGTCAGAAAAGGCTCCCCTGCCCGGCAGCCTCCTCGGGTCCAAGTTCGGACAGGAGACTCCGGAATCCCCAACGCCGATAGAGATCGCGCAAAGTCGGGACATCCAAGGGCGTCGGCGCGAGGGACGCGAGGGAGGGTCCCCCTTCCAATGAACATTTCAAGGCGACCATCCGCTGGTTGCGTCGGACATTTTCCATGGCGCCGAGCAATTCGGCGCGTTGACGGTCGGACTTCACCTCGGCCAAACGGGAGAACAGCGCCTCGACGCTGCCGA
>CAIYXO010000692.1 GCA_903930165.1 uncultured Verrucomicrobiota bacterium
TGCGGATCATGAGGTCCGGGTCCGGCCAGTGGCGGGTGTAGAGATGTTCGGAAACGACCCGCTCGTTGATCTCCGCCGGATCGAGGGTGCCGGCCTTCACCTTGTCCGCGATGGCGCGCGTCGCCTCGATCAGCTCGGTCCGGCCGCCGTAGCTGAGCGCGAGGATCAGCGTGAGGCCGTTGTTCTTGGCGAGGGTGGCCTGGGTCTTGGCCAACTGCTCCTGGACCGCTTCGGGCAACCGCCAGATCTGGCCGATGGCTTCCAACCGGACGTTCTGCCGGTTCAACTCCGCGGTCTCGCCCTTCAGGAACCGCGCGAGGTACTTCATCAAGGTGTCGACCTCGTCCTTCGGCCGGTTCCAGTTCTCCACCGAGAACGCATAGAGGGTCAGGTACTTGATCCCGACGTTGCCCGCCTCACGCACGATCACCCGGACCGATTCCACGCCGATGCGGTGGCCCTCCACCCGCGGATAGCCCCGCTGCTTCGCCCACCGGCCGTTGCCATCCATGATGATGGCGACGTGGGTCGGAAGGTTGGCCAGGGCCGCGGGCGAAAGCTTGGGTTCCGCGCTCATGCGGGACGTTCAGAGGAACATCGTCTGCTCACGGGCCGGTCCGACGCTGGTGATCGTCAGGCGCGCACCGGTCATCTGCGAGATGCTGAGCAGGTAGTGGCGGCAGTTCACCGGCAGGTCCTCCCAGCGGGTGATGTGGTCCGTGGGGGTCTGCCAGCCCGGGAACGACTCGTACACCGGCGTGCAGCGGGCGAGCAGTTCGCAGTCGTTCGGCAGGTGCTTCAGGCGTTGGCCGTCCACCTCGTACGCGACGCAGACCTGGAGGGTCTTCACCGTGTCGAGGCCGTCGACGTTGGTGATGGCGAGTTCGTCGATGCCGTTGACCATCGCCGCGTGCCGCGTGGCCACGGCGTCGAACCAGCCGCAGCGGCGGGCGCGTCCGGTGGTGGCGCCGAACTCGCGTCCCATCCCGTGCAGCAGGTCGCTGATCTCGGCGTTCTCGGTCGGGAGCGGGCCCTCGCCGACGCGGGTGGTGTACGCCTTGAGGACGCCGACCACCTTGTCCATGCGGTTGGGAGGAACGCCGGAACCCGTGCTCGCGCCGCCCGCGGTGGTGTTCGAGGAGGTGACGTACGGATAGGTGCCGTGGTCGATGTCGAGGAACGTGCCCTGGGCGCCTTCGAAGAGGATGTTCGCGCCGCGGCGGGTCGCCTCATGGAGGTAGACCACGGTGTTGGTCACGAACGGGCGCAACCGGTCGGCGGCCGTCGTGTACTCGGCCAGGATCGCGTCGTAGTCCAACGGCGTCCCGCCGAGGGCCTTGATGACCTCGTTGTTCTCGGCGAGGCGTTCCTGGAGACGCGCCGGAAAGCGCTCGCGGTGGATCAGGTCGATGACACGGAAACCCACACGGGCGGCCTTGTCGCCGTAGGTCGGACCGATGCCGCGCTTGGTCGTGCCGATGCGGTCCTTGCCCTTGCGGGCCTCGCGGGCGCCGTCGAGTTCGCGGTGCCAGGGAAACACCACGTGCGCGGTCTCCGAGATCTGGAGGTTGGCCGGCGTCACCGTCACGCCGAGCTTGGCCAGGCCGTCGAGCTCCTTCACCAGCCCCACCGGATCCAGCACGACGCCGTTGCCGATGACGCACACCTTGTCCTTGCGAAGGATGCCGCTGGGGATGAGGTGGAGCACATACTTGTCCTTCCCGACGAAGACGGTATGCCCGGCGTTGTTGCCACCTTGGGTGCGGACGACGATCTCCGACTGCTCGGTCAGCACGTCGATGATCTTGCCTTTGCCTTCGTCACCCCACTGGGCGCCGACGAGAATCACGTTAGCCATGGAAAAAAAGGACGGTCTGGAACAGCAAAAGGCCCCGAGTCGTAAACGTCGGGGCCGCGTTCCGGTATTTACTGGGCGAAGTTAGGGAAGGACCCCGGCCGGGGTCAACGTTTCGTCCGGTCCGGCTTCCGGCGCCGCCTTGGCGTCTTGGCGCAGTTGGCTGAGGTCGCTTGTCGCTCCAATGGTATCGATCCGGCTCGGACGGCCGGCAACCCTCGTCGCGGCTCGCCATGCGAAGAGCGGCACACCATTGTCGCACA
>CAIYXO010000693.1 GCA_903930165.1 uncultured Verrucomicrobiota bacterium
GACGCGGAACGCCTCCTGGAAGACGCGGGGCTTGTCCGGCGAGAGGTTGATGACGCAGTTCGAGAGGATCACGTCCACCGTCGCGTCCGCGACCGGGAGGTTCTCGATCTCGCCGATGCGGAACTCGACGTTCCCGAAGCCGGCCGCGGCGAGGTTCCTGCGGGCCTTCTCGACCATCCCGGGCGTCATGTCGACGCCGATGACCCGCCCCCTGACTCCGACGGCACCCGCCGCCAGGAAGGCGTCGAAGCCGGCTCCGCTGCCGAGGTCGAGGACGACCTCACCCGGCCTCAGCGCGGCGATGGCCTGCGGATTGCCGCAGCCGAGGCCCAGGTTTGCGCCTTGGGGGACCGCCGCCAACTGCTCCGGGGAGTAGCCGAGCGACTTCGAGATCGATTCCGCGACCGAGGTCCCGCCAACGGATTCGCCGGCGGGGGAGCAACAGGACGGCGCACAGCCGCAGCTCCTGCCCTCTTCCACCAAACGTCCATACACCTCGCGGACACCTTGCCTGACCGATTCCTTGTCGGATTGCACCGGGTTCATCTTCGGATTCCTTTCCTGCTGGTTTTTCGTTTACGGCGACGTCCTCAACGAAGGGCACCGCCATCCAAGGAGACGAACCACCTCCGGAAAAGACGCAGGTCGCTTCTTGAAACGGGGACCGCCCGCTCCTCGACGGCACCAGGAAGCCTTCCGGAGTCAGGATGGGCGGTCCCGACGCGGGCGCACCCCGTTCAGCGTTGATCCCGCAAGGTCGAACGAAGAGCGTTGCCCCATGAACTCGCCCCTGCGCATCGGGATCGTCGGCACCGGCTTCATCGCGGACGTCATCGCCACCGCCATGAAGGAGACCTCGGCCGTGCGGCTTTCCGCCGTGGCGAGCCGGCGCGTCGAGACCGCCTCGGCCTTCGCGGCCCGGCATGACTGCGTGACGGTGCACGGGACGTGGGAGGAGCTGCTGGCGAGCGGCGACGTGGACGCCGTGTATGTCGCGACGCCGACGGTGGCGCGCGAGGCGATCTGCGTGGAGGCGGCGAAGCGCGGGAAGCACGTGCTCGGCGACAAGCCGTTCCGAAGCCTCGCCTCGCTCCGGAACATCACCGCCGCCTGCCGCCAGGCCGGCGTCGCGTTCATGGACGCCACCCACTTCACGCACCATCCGCGCACCCGCCAGATCCGGGCCGAGCTGCCCGAGCGCACCGGCCGACTCGAGGTCATCCGGACCTCCTTCTTCTTCCCCAACGCCGACAAGGCGAACATCCGCCTGCAGCCCGACAAGGAGCCGACGGGTGCCATCGGCGACATGGCCTGGTACTCGATGCGCGCGGTGGCCGAGTACGCGCCGCACCATCCGGCGGTGGTCCGGAGCCACGGCGTGGCCCGACGCGACGCGTCCAACGGCGCGTTCCTGCGCGGCGCGGGCGTAATCGAGTTCGCCGACGGCCTCACCACCACCTGGGACGCCGGCTACACCGTCGGCGCCTGCCTGATGGATCTCGACCTGATGGGCGAGACGGGCGTCATCCAGGTCGACGACTTTGTCCTCGACTGGGCCGGCGGATACTTCCTCCCCGACCACTCGCGCGTGGTCGGCTTCACCCAGCGGAACGGACCTGCGAACCCGTCGGGCTTCGTCCGCGTGGAATCTCCGAGCCCGGTGCGCCAGGCGGCCCTCATGATGGAGGAGTTCGCACGGCTCGCCCGCGATCCGCGGAGTCCCGACGTCGAGGCGAGCATCCGCCGGTCGGAGTACACCCAGCACCTCGTCGACACGATTTTCGGATCCCTGGAACTCGGGGAATGAAGCCGGGGGGGGAAGACCCACGGGATCGGATCGCCAGGACGCGAAGGAGGATCGGGAGAACTTCGGAAGGGAGTCCGTAGCCTGGTGGCCACGGCTACCGGGAAATCGGAAATGCCCGCGGCCGGGCGGCCGCGGCCACAGGAAATCGGAAATCACGAATCCGGAATCACGAATACCATGGCGCCTTTGCGCATTTGCGTGAGGCCCGTCTTCGCTTCAACTGAATCGCAACGCCTGAACCCCCAGACCGTTTTCCCGCCATGCACCCCGTCGTCC
>CAIYXO010000694.1 GCA_903930165.1 uncultured Verrucomicrobiota bacterium
CCTTCCTGAAGGACGCCCCGGTCCTGCTGTTGGACGAACCCACCAGCGCCCTGGATCGGGAGAGCGAGGCGGCGGTGGTGGCCGCGCTCCGCCGTCTGGCCGTGGGCCGGACCACCCTGATCGTCGCCCATCGGCTGGAGACGATCCGGCACGCGGACCGTGTGGTCGTGTTGCGCGAGGGAAGGGTGGTCGAGCAGGGGAGCCCGGAGTCGCTGCTGGCCGGGAACGGCTACTTCTCCCGCCTCCAACGCGTCGTTGGGGGAGGCGAGACGGGTTAAGGGGACCGGCGGGGCGGCCGATGCACGAGGCGACGGCTTGGAGCCGGGGCACGACCACTTTGGATGTGGCCGCGTCCCGATCCGGCCGCTATGAACAAGGACGCGCCGGACCCGGTTTCGGCGCCCTCCGAATTCCATGGTTTCCGCATCCGCATCCCACAAACCCAGGGCCGTAGGACGAACCAGGTCGCGTGCCGCCCTGGCTGCTGCGGTTTCGGCTGCCTGCATGGTCCGGTTGCCCGCACAGGACCCGTCGCAGGCCGCGTCGTTCCTCAACGACGACCCGGCCTCGGCCGTGAACCTCCAGGGCAACGGCGGACTTCCCTACCGGCCGGTTTCCAACACGCAGCTCCGTCGCGGCCCCTACAACATCCGTTTCGGACCCGTCTCCGCCCTCTTCTCCGCGGCCACCACCGTCAGCTACGTCGACAACGCCCTGTTCACCGAGCAGACCCTGGGTCGGGCCGACGACATCGTGGTGACCCCGATGTTCAACACCACCTTGGAATGGCCGGTGACCGACATGAATTCGCTGCGGATCGATGTCGGCGTCGGCTACCAGAAGCACCTGATCCAGGAGCAGTTGGACACCCTGACCGTGTCGCCCAACTCCACCATCGACTGGATGGTGATCGCGGGAAACGTCCGGATCAGCCTCTTCAACCAGACTTCGACCCCGGCCAGCCTGTCGCAGCGTCCCGAGTTGGTGACGACCGGTTCCGCGGAGACGGCGGCATTCCGGCGCATCCAGAACCAGATCGGGATGTCGGCTTCCTGGATCCTTTCCAGGGACCTCTCTCTGCAGGGCGGCTACAGCTACACCCTGGAACGGGGACTCACCGGCTCGAAGTCGTTCGACGTCCTGGACCGCGACTCCCATGTCGCGAGCACGGCCCTCTACCGTCGGCTGGGGCCGGTTTGGACCGTGGGAACCTCCGCCAGCGCGTCGACGCAGGCCTTCCAGACCGACTTCCAGAACGGTTCGACCTCCTACTCCGGCGGCCTGCTGGCGGCGTGGGAACCCAGTCGCTACTTCAACGTCAGCTCGCATGTCCGGTACACGGTGACCCAGTTCGACCGGAACGGTCAGGTGGCGGACACCTCGAACTTCAGCGGCATCACCTACGACCTTTCCCTCAGCCACCGGTTCCGGCGCTACTGGGAGTACACCCTCACCGCCGGCCGCGGAGCCAACACCGGCTTCGGCAACAACTTCACCGAACAGCTCTTCGCCAACGTCGCCCTGTCCTGGAACGCCACGGAAAACGCGACGCTCCAGTTGACCGGCGGCTACGTGAACTCGACCGAGTCGGGTTCGGCTCTCAGCCTTCCGAGGGAGGCCTTCCGGATCGGCCCGGAATCCTTCGATCCGAGCATCCCCGGAATGGTGGATGACGGCCTGGGCGAGCTCTATTACTTTCCAGCCGGGGCGGTGGATCTGGGCAACGGCATCGTTTCGCTTCCGTTGCCCGGGCGGGTCAGCGACTCCTACACGGCGGGACTGACGTTGAGCTACCGGTTCTCCAACAAGCTTTCGGGTAACCTCAGCTACGTCTACAGTGTTCGGTCCAGCGACCTGCAGCTCCGCAATTTCAACCAGAACATCGTGACGTTGGGCCTGAACTACCAGTTCTGAAGATGAAGAGGATCCTTGCCGCGACCATTTTCACCGCCCTCCTGGCCGTCGCCCAGTCCCCGACCCCGGTGACCCCGCCGCCGGCTTCGGCGTCGGCCCAGACGAACAACCCGGCCCTCGCGTCCGGAGCGAAGGGAACCAACTCCCCCGCGGAGAAGGACAAGGGCAGCTCCAAGCTCATCAACGCATCGGAGCGCGACTTCAAGCCCCGCGACGTGTTCCGCTACAGCGTCCTCGAGGATCCCGCCTCGTCGCAGGCCTCCCAGGAGGCGGTGGTCACCGACGCGGGCGAGGTGCACTTCCTGGTCTCGGGCCAGTTCACCGAGTACGTCACGGTCGATGTGCGGGGCCGGAAGCTGGCCGACATCCGCGCCGAGGTGAAACGGATGCTCGACGAACGGTTCTACCAGAACGCCACGGTCCAGCTGGACCTCGCCTCGGTGAACGCCAGCGCGGCCACCTCCGTCGCCGGCATCGCCAAGGCCCGGGTCTTCGGGGAGATCAACGGAACCATTCCGATTCCCGAGAACGAGGAGGTCTTCCTGAGCGACGCCCTCATCGGACTTGGCCGCAACGAAATGGCGAACCTCAAGAAGGTGAAGCTCCACCGGAAGGACCCCACCACCGGAGTCACCAAGTCCTTCACCGTCAATGTCGACAAGATCCTCAAGGAGAACGCCCGCAGCATGGACATCCGGCTGCAGGATGGAGACCGCATCGAGGTTCCGGCCGTCGGCATCCGCTTCTGACCCAGTACCCGAGTCACCATGAAATACGGCTACTCCAACTACTCGGCGCCCCTTCCGGGCTACGGCACGTCGCTGGTCGACCGGATCAACCTGTACCTGCACTTCCGGCGGTACTACCGGATGATCGCAGACCGCTGGCTGCTCCTGGTGATCTCGGTATCGCTGAGCACCGCCATCGGCGGCTGGGTGGCCATGAACAAGCCGGACCAGTTCCGCGCCACGGCCAAGCTGATGTCGGCGCCCAAGATGAACCAGGGTTCGGCGATGGCTTTGTTCGAGGAGTCCATCTCGGTCGATGCCCAGATGGGAATCATCCAGGGCGGCACGCTGATCAACCGCGTCCAGCAGAAGCTCCAGGAGGGTCTCAGCTCCTCCAACAAGTTCGTCATCCCCTCGCTGTCGGTCGGATATGACAAGGCCGGCATCTACACCCTCACCGTGGTCAGCACCAACTCGGACTACGCGGCGAGGTTCGCCACGGCCTGGGCGGACGAGTTCATCGAGTTCAAGAGACAGCAGCGCGCCAGCACCATCAGCACCAGCGAGGCCCTCATCACCCGGGACATCATCGCCAAGGAACAGAAGCTGAACCAGGCCACCGAGGCCTTCGCCGACTTCAAGCGGCGCAACAACATCGTCGACATCCGCGACGCCGGTCTCCGCGCCGCCGCCAAGCTCAACGACGTCAAGAACGAGCTGCAGTCCCTGGAGACCGAGATCCAGATCTTCCGCTCCGCCAACGCCGAGCAGTTGGCCTCGGGCGGAGTCAACGTGAAGGGCAATCCGGCCGAGGTCACCACCGCGCGTCCGACGGTGACCGACGACGACACGAGCAACCGGTTCACCCCCGGTTCCAGCTACACCATGCTTCGCCTCGAGCAGAGGCGGCTCCAGACGGACTACACCAACCGGCTGCAGGTGCTCAAGCCGTCCCATCCCTACATGGAGCAGCTCCGCCGGCGCATCACCGACACCGAGACCTCCATCGCGGCCACGCTGGAGATCATCGACGAGGGCCGGAAGGCGCAGATCCGTGCGCTGGAGATCAAGGCCGGCAAGCTCCCGGCGGTCATCGAGGAGATGACCGAGAACGTCCAGAACTCCACCGCCCTCCTCGGCGACTACTCCCGCCTCGAGACCGAGCAGCAGATCCTCAACGACGGCCTCACCGACCTCCGGGCCCGCCTTTCCAAGATCGCCACCGTCTCCTCCGACACCGACACGTTCGACGTGTACCAGCGCGGCATCGCCGACGACCTGCCCTTCGGTCCGAACCGCCCGGGCATCGTCGGGACGGCCTTCGGCGCGGGATTGGTCATCGGCATCGCGGTGCTGTGGCTGCTGGCCAAGCTGGACGACCGGCTGGAAAGCCCCGAGCAGATCGAGGAGGCGCTGGAGGAACCGATCATGGGCCAGCTGCCCGAGGTGGACAAACGCCACTACAAGGACGGCTACCTGGTGCTCAACCGGATGAAGTCCCACACCATGTTCGCGGAATCGCTCCGCGGCGTCCGGTCGACCCTCCTGCTCAGTCCCGAGGGTTCCAGCAAGCGCTTCATCGCGGTGACCTCGGCGGTCCCGGGCGACGGCAAGACCACCTTCACCACCAACTTCGCGATCACCCTGGCGAACTCGGGCAACCGCACGCTGCTGATCGACGCGGATCTCCGGCGCGGCAACATCAACGGCTACTTCGAGCAACCGCTAGAGGGCGGCCTGGCCGAGGTGCTCAACGGCAAGCTGACCCCCCGCGAGGCCATCCGGGAGACCAACATCCCGAACCTGTCCTTCATGCGCGCCGGCGAGCGCCCGACCAACCCGTCGGAACTGCTCATCGGCCCGAACACCAAGGAGCTCATCCGCGAGCTGCGCGCGGAGTTCGACTACGTGATCTTCGACTGTCCGCCGCTCACCGCGATCGACGACACGTTCTCCATCGCGGCGTACCTCGACGGCATCTTCTTCGTGGTCCGCGCCGGCAAGACCTCCATCCGCTTCGCCAAGATGGCCGTGCAGACGATCCGCCAACGCGGTGCGCCCATCCTGGGCCTCATCGTCAACGGCGTGCCGATCGACAATCCGTACTACTACTACACCACGTACTACTACGCGTCCTACTACCACCGCCCGATCAAGCAGGACGAGACCGCGACGCTCCGGAAGACCAGCGCCCCGAAGAAGACGCCGGCGCTTCCGCCCGGAATGCAGATGCCCGAACGCGTGCAGCAGCCGGGTCCGCCGAAGACCCTGCCCGCCGCCCCGGCCGAGGATGCCACGGGCTCCGGGCCGGATTCCGGGCGTTGAATCCCCGCGGGGAGTGGAACCTCAGAACCGCCAGGTGACCTGGCTGGCGACGAAGTGCGTGTCCTGCCAGCCCGTCCGCAGCCGCAGCGGCCGCCACGTGTAGTAGACCTTCAACGTGGCGTGTTCCGCGAGCCGGAAGCCGAGTCCCAACGGGACCAGCCGGTTCTCCGCGAGGTGGAGGCCGTCGTACTCCAGGATGGCCTCTTCCTGGAAGAACACCGAGGTCCAGGGCCCCAGTCCCTGCAGGGCGTACTCCACGTGCAGCCGGTGCCGGGTCCTTGGGTCCACTCCGGTCTGGGCCTCCAGCCACCGGACTTCCACGCGGTTCCGCAGGACCACCGTGAGACGCGGCGACGGTTTCCAATGGGGATTCAGCTCGAACTCGGCCCGGTGCTGGTCGAGGTGCTCCCCGGACCCGCTCCGGATCGACACCCAGGAGTAGTGGGCCTCGGCGTTGAGGCCGTCGCCGAGGGAGTACCGGATCCGCGGGCTCAGGACATGGCCCGTCATGCGCCCCGATTCGAGGCCGGTGCGGGTGTCGGCGTAGAGCCATGGTGTCCAGCGGCCCAGACGCGGCCCCTCGACGATCTGTTGGTTCCAATAGTCCCATTCATCGGCCATCGCCGGGCTTCGTCCCGGCCAAAGGGCCAAGAGCAGGAGAAAGGGAACCCGCCACCGCGAAAGGATCGGACCTGTCACCGCTTCATCCCAAGGCACCGGCCGGATCCCGTCGAGGTCCGGGATTGTCGGGAACCGGTCCTGCGTTGGCCGGCCGTGGGAAGGCTCCCGGTCGTCCCACTCGGCCTTGCCCGCGCAGAAGGGATCGGCACGCCAGACCGCAACGCCACGACGGACCCGGGGTGGAACCGCCTCGTGGCAGCCGCCGCTTCTTGCGGGAAATCGGGAATCGGGAATCAGGAACCACGAATTCCCGGACGGCTCAGAGCAGGCGTGGCTGGCGGGCCACCGCGGCCAGTTCGCTTCCGAGGGAACCGCCCCGGCTCCGACGACGTTCGATGATGTGCTTGTCGGTCGCCGGATCGTAGGGAACCGGATAGTTGCCGTCGTAGCAGGCGAGGCAGAAGGAATCCTTCGGCTGTCCCGTGGCCGCCACCATGCCGTCGAGGCTGAGGTAGCCCAGGGAGTCGGCGTTCAGGAACCGCCGGATCTCGTCGAGCGTGTTCGTCGCCGCCATCAGCTTGCTCCGCTCCGGGAAGTCGATCCCGTACACGCACGGGTTCATGTGGGGCGGACAGCTGACGAGCACGTGCACCTCCTTGGCGCCGGCTTCCTTGAGCGAGATCACACGGGCCTTGCTGGTCGTGCCGCGGACGATGGAGTCGTCGACGATGACCACGCGTTTCCCGCGGACCAGTTCCGCGATCAGGTTCAGCTTCACCCGCACGTTGAAGTCGCGGATGAACTGGGACGGCTGGAGGAAGCTGCGTCCCACGTAGTGGTTCCGGACGAAGGCCATCTCGAACGGGATCCCGCTCTCCAGGGAATACCCGAGCGCGGCGCAGTTGCCCGAGTCGGGCACCGGCACCACGACATCCGCCTCGATCCGATGTTCGCGGGCGAGCTGGCGTCCCATGTCGACGCGCACCTTGTAGACGTTGCGCTGCGCGATGTTGGAGTCCGGGCGGGCGAAATAGACGTACTCGAAGATGCAGAACGCCCGGCGCTGCTGCTCCGGGAAGGCCTGCACGCTGCGGACGCCGGTACCGTCGATGATGACGATCTCGCCCGGCTCGATGTCGCGGACGTACTTCGCCTGGATCAGGTCGAAGGCGCAGGTCTCCGAGGAGAGGACGAACGCGCCGTTGTCCATGCGACCCAGGGCGAGCGGACGGAAGCCGTGGGGATCGCGCGCGCCGATGAGCGCATCCTCGGTGAGGATCACCAGGGAGTACGCGCCCTGGATCCGCCGCATCGCCTCGACGAGCGAGCTCTCGTGACCCTGCCGCGAAGGCTGGGCCAGCAGGTGCAGGATGATCTCGCTGTCGACGGTGGTCTGGAAGATCGAGCCCTGCGCCTCCAGTTCCTCGCGCAGTTCCGCGGCGTTTGTGAGGTTGCCGTTGTGGCCGATGGCGATGCGCCCCTTCGCGCAGTCCACCGTCAGCGGTTGGGCGTTGACGATGTTCGAGGAGCCCGTGGTCGAGTAGCGCGTGTGGCCGATCGAGATGTGGCCCACGAGGTCGTGCAGCACGTTCCCGCTGAAGACCTGCGAGACCAGCCCCATTCCCCGGTGGATGTGGAAGGACTTGCCGTCGGTGGTGACGATCCCGGCGCTCTCCTGTCCCCGATGCTGCAGGGCGTAAAGGCCGTAGTAGGTGAGCTCCGCGGCATTGGGATGCCCGTAGATGCCGAAAACGCCGCAGTAATGCTTCGGGTGATGTTGCACGAGACGGCCGGAGAGTCGGGAAGCCGGCCCGGAAGGCCAAGGGGTTTTTGGGCTCCACGCCGTCACTCCTCTTCCCTCCGCATCCCGTCTGATTCTCAGGAATGAGGGAGGGTGGGCGCTGGCAGCCCACCTGCTGAAAGAGGGATCAGGTTGGGTGGCTGAAGACACCAAACGACTGTACCCATGAAGAACAAGTTCCCGTCCCGTAGGTTCCTGACCGCCACCGTTCTGGCCGCCATCGCATTGCCGGCGAGTCTCTCCGCCCAGTTCCTGATCCTGCAGCCCGGAAGCTCTGGCGACATCGACTTCGGCACGCGCGCCATTGGTGCCGGCGGTGGCGCCGCGCAGTTCAGCGATGCGGGAGTCCAGAACGCCACCTTCGGCCGCCTGCTCCAGCCCGGGAACAACTTCGGATCGCTCGACGCCTGGGTGGGTGGCGTGCCGCTGGTGAACGTGAACGGCGGCCTCAATCCCGGGCTTCAGCGCAATGTTCCCCGGGGTCCCGACGCCGCCGGCAATCCCAACAACTTCGGGCCCGGACGCGTTTCCATCGCCGCCAACAACAACGGCATCGGATTCAACTTCGGTCTCAGCGACCCCAAGCCGGCCGGGCACGTCAACGGCCTCGACGGCTCGGTGATCGAGATCCTCGCCGAGGGCTCCTGGCTCTCCACGGCCAACCTCAACGGCGGGACCGTCGGGATGGGACTCGGCCTCAACGTGAACCTCCGCCAGGCCGGCAACTACGTCGCCGCCAGCCTCACCGGGCAATACCGCGTCAACGGCGGCGCGTGGTTCACCTTCAACCCCGTCGTCTTCGCCGCCGACGGCCTCAACGGCAACGCCGACTTCATCTCCGGCGACCTGACCTCCCCGAATTCCCTGTGGCTCGGGGACGGCAATCCGGCGAACGACGTGACCATCGCCTACTCTACCTGGGGCGCGAGCCGGGCCGTGGTGGGGCAGGGTGGGGCGCCCAACATCGCCCCGGGGAACAACGTGGACTTCCGGATGTACTTCACCGCGATGGCGGATCCCGAGGCGGACATGGACCTCTTCGAGGTTCCGACCTCGGAGCTGCCGGGAACCGATTTCGGCGGCGGCTACTCGCCCGTCCCCGAACCGGAAACCTATGCGGCGATGGGCGCCGCCGGCCTGCTCGGATTCGGCTTCTGGCGCCGCACGCGTCGCGTGAACGCCTGATCGCCCACGCCACGCGGACCTGGCTGCCTTGCGCACCGGGCCGCACCGCCGGGTTCGGAGGGACGGCTCGTCCGGAGCCGTTCCTTTCGTCCCGTCCCGACTACCTCGCCGCGACCTCGCCGCTTTCCAGCTTCAGATCGGACCAGTAGCCGAACTCCCATAGCCAGTCGGTCGCCGCGTTCTCCAGCCGGATCACGATGCGCCGGCCCGCATACGCCGACAGGTCCACCCGGATGTCCCGCCAACGCGGCCCGTCGTGTCCGACCTTCTCCCGCCGGAGCACCTCGCCCTCGACGACCACGCGCAGCTCCCAGTCGCCCTTCTCGTGGGCCGCCACGCCGAAGCTGAGCACGGACTTCACGTCCCTCGGCAGGTTGACCGCCCGGACGATGGCCGCCGGCGTCTTCGAATCCACCGGATGGGTCATCAGCACGTTCCGGCGTCCCTCGAACTCGGGGAACTTCGCGGGCGCCTCCTCGAAGTCCGGGCAGTCCACCTGCCATGAAGGCGTCCAGAGGGCGATCGACTCGCCGTCGCGGCGGATGCGCGGGACCTCCACCGCGGCCGACTCGTTGGCGGCTCCGGTCAGCTCCTTCCGGCGCTCCGGCGTCAACGGCTTGCCGTCCTGCGGCGGCGCCAGGATGTACCAGATCATGTTCCTGAAGTCGGCGTCCGGCATCTGCTCCAGGCCCTCGGGCATGGCCGAGTTCTCGGTCACGCGCACGGCCTTCACCTGGGTCTTGTCCAGCACCACCTCGCTCGGACCGGCCATGAGCAGCTTCACCCGGTTGGCGGTGTTCTCGACCAGTCGGCCGCTGAAGGTCTGCTCGTCCCCGGTCTCGACCTCCACGTTCTCGTAGCCCGCTCCGATGATCTCGTTCGGGTAGATGACGTTGTGCAACAGGGCGTCGAGCGAGCTGCGGCCGACGCCGGTGAGGTCGGGTCCGATCTCGGCGCCTTCCCCGTGCAGCTTGTGGCAGACGAGACAGGTCTTCTTCGCGACCTCGTGCCCGGCCGCGAGGTCCACCGGACCTTCGGCGACGACCTTCCTCTTCGCGGCGATCAGCTGCAGCTTGTCGGCCGTGGAGGCGCGATAGCGTCCGAAGATCTGGACCGCGCGGTCGCGCTCGTTGGAACCCTTGGCGGTGACCAATGCCCGGACGGCCGCGGGCGGGATGTCGCCGCGTTGGACCTCGCCGCGGGCGATGGCGTTGAACAGGGCCCAGTTCCACTGCCAACGGGTGGTCAGCATCTGGGCCGCGGCGGCGCGCACGGACGGCGTCATGCCGCCCCAGTGGGACAGCAGCTGCTTGCCGGACTCGTCGCCGCCGACCTCGGCAAGCGCACGGACCGCGGCGATGCGGAGCGTGTCCGATTCCTTCGAGCCGGCGATGGCGACCAACGTGTTCAGGGTGTCTTCGCCCTTGAGCCGGCGGAGGCCGTCGATCGCCTGGAGACGTTCCGACTCGGGAGCGGCCTTGTCCGCGGCCTTGGCCACGGTGGCCTTGAATGAGGCGGCGTCGCCCCACAGGGCACCCAGTTGGCGCGCCTTCGCGGCGATCGCCTTGTCCTCGCCGGCCAGCAGCTTCGCCAGCAGGGGAGCGGTCGGCCGGTCCGGCGACAGCGCCTTGCCCCGCTGCCCGTCGATCAGGCCGTCCATGATGTAGGGCAGCAGCGGCGAGGCGGGATCCAGGGCCTCCATCAGCTCGATGGTCCGGTTGATCATCCATTCCTTCCGCGCGTCGCAGAAGCGTCGCACGGTCTTGTAGGCCAGCGTGCCGGAGAGCGGCAGGTGCTTCTCGCCGTGCTCACGGAACCATTCCGCGGTGACGTTCGGGTCGTAGAGAACCGTGGGCTCGATCGCGGTCCACAGCAGGAAGGGAACGTCCCGGTCGGCGGCCGAGCGCGGGTTGGCGAGCAGCTTCTCGGCGATCTGCGCCACCATCGGCGCCAACACCGCGACGTCCTGCGTCGGCGGCGTGTTGATCGTGAGGGAACCGCCGGAGAACTGCCTCAACGCGGTGGCCACGGCGGCGAGCACCGTCGGGTCCTCGTCGGCCGCCAGGGTCTCCAGCCGCTTCTGGGTGCGCTCGGTGGCCTGGTTGCGCTCGCCGGTGAAGCGCGCCGCCCACATCCGCAGCGAGGCCAGCCCGGAGTCGCCCGCCTCGTCCAACAGCCCGTCGTCCACCAGGCCCGTGCTGAACAACGTCCACAGCGCGGCCAGCTTCGCGTCCTCCGTCGGACCGGACTTCATCATCGCCGTGAGCGCCGCCTTCTGCGCCGCCACGTCGGACCTTCCGCCCAGGAGCCGCTGGGCCATGCGCCGTTGCCACACGTTCGGATGCGCCAGGGTCCGCACCAGTTCCGCGGTCGTGGCCCTGCCGAGGTCGAGTCCGGCCGGACGCGGCGGCACCGGCTTCCCGGACTGGTCGCCGGTCCACACGATCCGCCAGACGCGTCCGCGTTCGCGGTCGACGCCCGCCGGGTCCGCGTTGGCGTTCTGGTAGCACGGATAGCGGTCGTACCAGTCCATGATCCAGACCGTGCCGTCCGGTCCGGTCTGCATGCTCACCGGCATGAACCAGCCGTCGTTGCCGCGCACGAAATCGCCGTCCGCCGACGCCACGAAGGTGCTGCCCTTCGCGGTCAGCCGGTCCCGGTGGATGGCGTTGTCGTGGATGTTGCCCTGCAGGGCCATTCCCTTGAATTCCGCCGGATACTGGTCGCCCTGGTAGATGTCCACGCCCGCATAGGCCGCCATGTGGTGCCGGTGGTCCACGATGCTCGGCAGCAGGTCGTAGGCGTAGGGATAGGGCGGCTGTCCCGCCTGCCGGACATACAAACCGCCCGGTGCGAGATGGAAGAAGTGGTCGATCACGCACGCGCTCACGAACGCGTTGCCCCGCGCGTCGAAGTCCACGCCCCACGGATTCGAGGTTCCTTCGGCGAAGACCTCCAGCTTGCGGGTCTTGGGCTGGAACCGCGCCACGCCCGCGGTCAACACCACCGGCTCGGCCGGCTTCGACGGATCGGTCGCCTTGGTCACGGTGAAAACGCCGTGGGTCATGTACATCTGGCCGTCCGGTCCCCAGGTGAACCCGTTCAGCAGCTCATGCCGGTCCTCGAGCCCGAAGCCCGTCTGGACTACCGTCCGCCGGTCTGCCACGTCGTCGCCGTCGGTGTCCTGGAGGAAGAGTAGATCCGGCGCCGCGCCCACGTAGACGCCGTCGTTCGCGATGATCAGGCCGGTGGCAAGGGTGAAGCCGTCCGCGAAGACCTTCACCGAGTCCGCCCGGCCGTCGCCGTCGGTATCCTCCAGGATCTTCACGCGGTCCCGGCCCTTCTCGCCGAGCTTCGTGCCCAGCGGATACTCGTACAGCTCGACCACCCACAGGCGACCGCGGTCGTCCCAGGTCATCGCCACCGGGTTCACCACCTCGGGTTCGGAGGCGAAGAGCCGCGCCTCGAATCCCTTGGGCAGGGTGAACTTGGCCCGCGCCTGCTCGGGCGTCAGGGCCGGCGTCTCGGCCGGCTTGTGCTGCCCGGCCAACTGCCGCCCCGAGGGTTCGTTGGTGTAGACCGGAAAACCGAACTTCGGATGCCGCGGCATCTCGGCGGCTAGGGGAAGCATTCCCAGGGCGGCAAGGCAGGCGAATCGGAGCGGCGTGCG
>CAIYXO010000695.1 GCA_903930165.1 uncultured Verrucomicrobiota bacterium
ATGCCAACTGGTGGCCAGCGGACCCGTCTCCGCCTCGCCGTCCCCGACCACGCAGGCGACCAGCAGGCCCGGGTTGTCGAACGCGGCCCCGTAGGCGTGGGAGAGGCAGTATCCGAGTTCGCCACCCTCGTGGATGGAGCCCGGGGTTTCGGGAGAGACGTGGCTGGGGATGCCGCCCGGGAAGGAGAACTGCCGGAACAGGCGGCGGAGCCCCTCCTCGTCCCGGGTGATCTCGGGATACACCTCGCCATAGCTGCCTTCGAGATAGGCGTTCGCGATGATCGCCGGTCCGCCATGTCCGGGACCGGTCACGTTGAGGACGTCCAGATCGCGCTCGCGGATCACCCGGTTGAGGTGGGCGTAGACGAGGTTGAGGCCCGGGGTCGTTCCCCAGTGGCCGAGAAGTCGCGGCTTGAGGTCCCGGGGTTCCAGCGGACGGCGCAAAAGCGGGTTGTCCAGGAGGTAGATCTGGCCGACGGAGAGGTAGTTGGCGGCGCGCCAGTAGGCGTCCAGTGCCACGAGTTCCTGCGGGTTCATCGGATGTCTTCCCGGCCCGCGTGCCGGGGGTTCCCCAACGGCGGCCCATCACGCAAAGGTCGACCTGTGGGACCGACAGCGATCCGGGATTCCGCAGTGGATCGCATGGACTGCGGGTGGGGCGGCCCGAGTGCGAAGCCGTCGACAGGGATGGATCTGTGCATGTTGGTGGACCGGTGCGGGCAGGTCCGGAGTCGCGTACCCGTCAGGTTCTGACCTGGAGGTTGGAGACCACGTCCGCCGTGCCTGCCGATGTCACGGATGGTGCCGTGCACGGCGGCGTCGTGGATGGGGTGAAACCCGGCGTCGTCACCCGGTCCGGGTTGATTTGCCGAGGGGAGGCAGCACGGATTCGACGCCGAGCATGATCTGGCGTTCCTCGTTGGCGGCGTGGATGCGGACCGTCACGCGGCTGTGCGTGGCGGAGATGCGTGGGGCGTTGGCCGCGTTGGATGCGGCATCGAGGTCCAGGCCGAGGAATCCGAGCCCGTCGCAGATGCGGGCGCGGATGGTCGGGCAGTTCTCGCCGATTCCGCCGGTGAATCCGAGGGCATCCAACCCGCCGAGAATCGCCGCGTAGGCGCCGATCCACTTCTTGGCTTCGCGGCAGAAGCACGCGATGGCCTCGGCGGCGCCCGTCTCCGACTCCTCCCGTTCGAGCAGTTCGCCCATGTCGGGGCTGATGCCCGAGATGCCCAGGAGGCCGGACTCGTGATGCACCATGTGTTCGAACTCCTGCGGGGTCATGCCTTCGGTGCGGGCGAGGTATCCGGGCAGGCCCGGGTCCAGGTCGCCCGCGCGGGTTCCCATCGGAAGACCGGCGGCGGGCGTCAGGCCCATCGTGGTGTCGATGCAGACGCCGTCCCGGATGGCGGCAAGGCTCGAGCCGCCGCCGAGATGGGCGAGAACCATCGTACCCCGGGTCGCGGCCGTCTCGCCGAGGTCGTGGAGCTGTTCCATGGCCCCGGAATAGGAAAGCCCGTGGAAGCC
>CAIYXO010000696.1 GCA_903930165.1 uncultured Verrucomicrobiota bacterium
CACCGCGGCCTTGGAAAAGGCCGTCGTCGACGCGGGTTTCTCCATTCCCGCCCGCCGCTCTGATGGCACGGTCTCCGCACCCACATCGCCCTGGACCTCCGCGCTGTGGCTGGGCGTGCCGGCATCGGGGCTTCTGTTGGCTGGGGAGTGGATCTTCGGCATCGGCATGCGGCCATGGTTCCCGTGGTTCGCCTTCGTCTTGTCCACGGTGGTGCTCGCGGTGGTGGGGCGCCATTTCGCCGTCGGCGCCTGGCGCCAGCTGCGTCGGGGCGAATCCAACATGGACACGCTGGTCACCCTCGGCGCCGGCAGCGCCTGGGCCTTCAGCACCGGGGCCCTGCTCACAGGCACGTCGGCCCACCTGTTCTTCACCGAGGCGGTCACCATCGTGACCTTGATCAGCATCGGCCACTGGATGGAGAGCCGCATGAGCGAACGGGCCGGGGACGCCCTCAAGTCGCTGTTGAACCTCGCCCCAGAGACCGCCCGTCGACTGGGCCCAGACGGTGTCGAGGCCGAGGTGCCCTGCTCCGAGTTGATGCCCGGCCAGCGGATTGTGCTTCGCCCTGGGGATCGGATTCCGGTCGATGCCGAGGTGCTGGAAGGCGCCTCCGCGGTGGAGGAATCGATGCTCACCGGCGAATCGCTTCCCGTCTCGAAGTCACCCGGCAGCCGCCTGTTCGCCGGAACCCTGAACCGCCAGGGCCGCCTCGTGGCGCGGGTCCAGGCAACCGGCGAGTCGACCGCGCTCGCCCACATCGCCGCGGCCGTGCGTCGCGCCCAGGCCACCCGGGCGTCCGTCCAACGGCTCGCCGACCGGATCAGCTCGGTCTTCGTGCCCGTGGTCGTCGTCGTCGCCTTTGCCGCGGCCCTCGCATGGTTCCTCCAATTCGAGCGCATGGTCGGCCTGCAGAGCCAGCTGGGCCCCTGGCTTTGGCACAGCCATCCGCCCGCCTCGCCCACGGCGGCGGCGGTGACGGTCTTCTGCGCCGTGCTGATCGTGGCCTGCCCTTGCGCAATGGGTCTGGCGACGCCCGTGGCCCTCATGGCGGGCATCAATGCGGCAGCCCGACGTGGCATCCTCATCCGCGATGCGGTGGCCCTGGAGAAGTCCGGCCGGCTCACCATCGTGGCGTTCGACAAGACCGGCACCCTGACCTCCGGCGTTCCACGCGTGGTGGCGTCCAGGTCCGTCCCGGAATCGGAGGCCGCGGCGAACCGGACCCTTGCCGCGGCCCTCGCCGCGGGCTCCCGGCATCCGCTCTCACGGGCGATCGTGGAGTCCGCGGGCACGGAGGCCGGCACGGCGACTCCCTTCCCGCGTTGGGAGGAGAAGGCCGGAGCCGGAATCGAGGCGGAGATCGCGGACGGCGACGGCAGGCGTCACGTCCTGCGGTTGGGATCGTCCGCATGGCTCGCCGGAGTGGGTTGCGACGTCTCGCCCGTCGCGACGGCCATCGAGGAAGGCGCCCGTCGCGGCCAGGCCGCAGTGGTCTTGGCCGAGGGAAGCGCGGTGAAGGCGTTGTTCCTCGTCGGCGATCCGTTGCGCCCCGAGACCCCGGAGCTGCTTCGGCGGCTCGCGGCCTCGGGCCTTGAGGCACATCTCGTGTCGGGCGATTCCCAGGCGGCCTGCCTGGCCGTGGGCGGAGAAGCCGGCCTGCCGGCGGAACGGATCCACGGGGCGCAGAAGCCGGAATCGAAGGCAGCCCTCATCGAATCGCTGCGACGCGCGGGCGGCCGCGTGGCGTTCGTGGGCGACGGCATCAACGACGCGCCGGCATTGGCTGCGGCAGACCTCGGCATCGCCGTGGGCAACTCCTCGGATGCGGCCCGCGAGGCGGCCGACATCGTCTTGCTGCGGCCCGGACTCGACTCCGTGGCCGAGGCCATCGGCCTCTCCCAACGGACGCTGGGGGTGATCCGCCAGAACCTCTTCTGGGCGTTCTTCTACAATGCCGCCGCCGTGCCGCTCGCAGCCTTCGGCCTGATTAGCCCGGTCCTCTGCGCCGCGACGATGGGCCTTTCCGACCTCATCGTGATCGGCAATGCCCTCCGCCTGCGGAACCGGTCCTGATAGGAAGGAAGGGGGAAAGTTTTCAGTTTCTAGTTTTCAGTTCTCAGGGCGGAAAACTGGAAATCAGGCGGCGATCCACCGTGGCTTGGCAGCCACGGCCACTGACAACGGACAACGGACAAAATCTCCGTGTCCTCCGTGTCTCCGTGGCACCTCCAAGGATGGATCGATTCCCGGTTCCCGGTTTTCAGTGCGGAAAACTCGAAATGGGGCGGCGATCCACCGTGGCCTGGCAGCCACGGCCACTGGCAACGGACAACGGACACGTCTCCGTGTCCTCCGTGTCTCCGTGGCAAATCGCCCAGCTCTATTCCCGCATCGAGGCGCCGAGGACCGAACGGAACGTCTCCACGACCTTGGCGTGCGCGGCGTTGACCTCCTCGTCCTTCAACGTGCGGTCCGCCGCACGGTAGGTGAACGAGTAGGCCAGGCTCTTCTGGCCCGATGGCACGTGCTTGCCCCGGAAGATGTCGAACAGCTCGACCGCCTCGAGGTTCGCCGGTTTGGCCTGCTTCACCGCGGCCAACACCGCGTCATGGGTGAGCGCCTCGTCCACGATCATGGCCAGGTCCCTTTGGATCGAAGGGAACTGCGCCAAGGCCTTGAAGGACTTGGCGGAATTTCCGCGCTGGAGCAGCTGGTCGAGGTCGAGTTCGGCGAGGAAGACCGGATCCCTCAGGTCGAGCCGCTTCCCCAGTACCGGCTGCAGCTGACCCAACTGGCCGAGCGACAGCTTTCCTCCGAGGCTGATGGTGGCGGATTCGACGAACAGGGCCGTCGGTTCCGGACGGCGGGCATAGGCCACGCCCCGGAGTCCCAGGCGCTCGATCAGTTCCTCGACCAATCCCTTCAGGTCGAACACGTCGCAAAGCGCCTCGCGGTCGGCGCCCGACCAGAACCGCGGCGCCCGGGCGCCGGTCAGGGCGATGGCCACCCGCCAGCCTTCACGCGCCTGGTTTCCAACGCGGTTGAACACCCGGCCGATCTCGTACACCTGCACGTCGCCGTTCCGGCGGGTGAGGTTGTGACGCAGGGTGTCCAGCAGTCCCGGCAACAGCGAGGGCCGCAGGACGTTCATGTCGCTGCTGAGCGGGTTCGCCAGGGCGACGACGTCGTCGGTGACCCACCGGGCCGAGGCGTCGGCAATCAGCGTCTGTCCCTGGGCCTCGTCCAGGCCGAGTCCGGACAACGCACGGCGGACCGCCATGAAGCGGTCGAACTGGGCGTCGAAGGGGTGGGAGCCCTGCGCGCCACGCGGAGTCGTGGACGGAATGCGGTCGACGCCGAACAGGCGGGCCACCTCCTCGATGAGGTCCGCTTCGCGCTTGAGGTCCACGCGCCATGTCGGGATTTCCCATTCGGATTCCTCGCCGCGCGGTGAAGCGGGGGACGCCTCGACCAGCCCAAGGCCTGCGAGATGGCGGGCCTGTTCGCCGGCCGGGATCGCGATTCCGAGCAGCGCGTCCGTGCGTGCATGGCAAAGACGGATGCGTCGTGCCTCGGCGGGAACCGGGAAGGCGTCGACGACTCCGTCCGCCAGGGCGCCTCCGGCGGTCTCGAGAATGAGTTGGGCGCAACGGC
>CAIYXO010000697.1 GCA_903930165.1 uncultured Verrucomicrobiota bacterium
AGGCCGGGATCAGGACTTGGCGAGGCCTGGCGGCAGTTCCTCGGGCTTGAGCTTGTGGCGGTCTGCGAAGGTGCCGCCGCGTTCGATGGCCCAGTACTCGGCGCCGACGCGGAGGATGACCCGGCTGGACGAAAGGAGACCCTCGCGTCCCGGCGTGGGCATGGGGCGGTAGTCCACCTGGACGATGACGCCGCCGGCGATGGAGTCGCCGACCTTGTAGCGGACGGTCTTCTGGGCGGTGAGGTCGCGGACGTGGATCTCGGGTTCGCCGGCCCATTCGGAGAGGGAGACGACCCGGAAGGTCTCGGGACCCGGCGAACCGGGCGGGGCGGGTGCGACGGGAGGAGCCGGTTGGCCGGCGGGCGGCGCGGGCGGCGGACGCCGGAGGTACGGACGGAGGACGTCGCGGGCGACCAGCGGATCGTACGCGCGGCGTTCCGGGCTTTCGGCGGTGAACTTCGACTCCAGCTCGGTCCGCTCGACGTCGGGCGACGGGGAGGGGACGAGGGTGAGGTAGCGGAAGCTGACCCGGACCCGGCCGGGGCTGTCGCCGACGCTGAGGGTGAGGCCGTCGAGGCGGTGGACCGGCGCGGCGCGGTCGAGCAGGAAGACGAGGCTGATGACCTGGGCGAGCGGGCCTTCCCCGCGCACGGCCCAACCGGTCTCAAGGGCGCCACGGAGCTTCCGGGAACCGGTGGGGAGGCGGCTGAAGTCCGACTCGCGCAGGCCGCTGTTGATGATGGTGCGGGTGAGCATCTCGCCGAACCGCGCGCTGGCCTGGTCGATGTCGTCCGAGAAGGTCCGTGCGGCGACGGCCTTCACGGCCTCGTCGGCGGCGAAGAAGTCGCGCCGTTCCTTCGCGAGTCCGTCGAGCTTGAGGCGGGCGGCGACGATGCGGCGGTCGACGTCCTGGATCGGGCGCAGGAAGACGACGCGGCCGAGAAGGACCAGGACGATGGCTCCGACGATGCCTCCGACGGCGACGGCGAGGCGTTTCTCGCGTTCGTTCACCGGGCACCTCCCTTCCGCGGGGCGTCGAGCGAGGCGTCGTCCGCGGGACGGGGCGGCGGGGTGAGCTTCGCGAGGTCGAACCGGAGCTTGGCGGGGACGGTGAGCTCGACGGTGGTGCGGAAGCCGTAGCCGCTGCGGTCCGCGCCCGGGGTGATGGCGAGCGGCTTCACGTCGTAGCCGGCGGCCCGGAGCTGGCGGTCGAGCTTGGCGAGGATCTCGCCGCTGCGGGCCTGGGCCGCGAGGCGGATGGCGTTGTTGGGACCAAACGCGACGGAGGTGAGGTAGACCTCCTCGCTGGGGGGCAGGATGGCGCTGAGGTGGGCGTAGTGGTCGAGCCACTCGCGGTTCTCGGCGGACCAGGCCTTGAGGGTGGCGGCCTGCTGGAGCTTCTGGCGGAAGGTCGGCCGGTTCTTCTCGGCGGCCACGATCTCGGACTGGAGCTGGTTGAGGACGGCGAGGCGTCGGTTGACGAGGGTGGAGCGGATGCCGAGGACGAGCCCGATCGCGGCGATGGCGGCGATCGCGCCGGCGAGCATCTTGAGGCGACGGGTGTCGACCGGCGGCGTCGGCTTCTTGGGATTGAGGAAGTCGAAGGCGAGGCCGGCCGGGTCGGTCGCGCCGGACGCGAGCCCGGCCACGGAGAATCCCGCGGCGGCGGCCTCGGAGTCGGCGGGACCGAGGCCGAGGCGGGCGCCGAGGTCGGGGCAATCCACCGGGAAGTCGAGCCGTTCCCGGAGCTGTGCCGCGACGGCGGCCTCGCGGCCGGTTCCCCCGAGCACGAAGGCGGCCGACGGTGCCGGACGTCCGGAGCTTCCGGCGAAGGCGTGGAGCGTGCGGACCACCTCGATGGTCACAGTGCGGACCCAGGCGGTTTCGTCGTCGGCGGATCCCGCCGCCAGGGGGACCCCGCGGCTGAAGACGAGGGCGCCGTCCTCGACCACCTCGATGCCGACCTCGTCGGGGCGGAGCACGACGGCGGCGCGGGTGGATCCGGGGGCCGCCGGTGCGGCGACGCGGAGGCAGGTGGCGTTGGCCTGGGAGATCCAGCCCAGTGCTGCGAGCTGGACGCCGGCGGCCTCGGCGAGCTGGGTGTGGAACGAGACCGAATCGCGCCGTGCCACCGCCGCGAGCACCTCGACGCGGTCCACGGCATCGGCGGAGTTCGGGGCGGCGGCTCCGGCTTCGGCCGCCGGCTTGGCCGGAAGACGTCGGAGCACCTGGAAGTCCACAACCGCCTCGTCGATGCGGAAGGGCAGGTCGCGGGCGACCTGGAACTGGACCAGGGAGGCGATGGTGCCCTCGGCGCCGGTGTCGGGCACCACCACGGTGCGGAGGATCACGCTGGCCCGGGGGATGCCCATGACGACGGGGCCGCCACGAACCTTGGCCTTCGCCAGCGCCTTCCCCACGGCCGCGCCGAGCTGTGCCGCGTCGGAGCGGTCGGCATCCGCGGGCAGGTCGATCGGGACGACGCGCATCCCGTCGATGCGGCCGCCTCCGCCGGAGCGGGACGCCTCGGCGATCCGCAGGCGGTTTCCGTCGATCTCCAGCGCCGTGACGGCGGCCAGGCCTCGCGGGGCGGAGCCGGCCTTCCGGCGGCCCGGAAGGCGTTCACGGAGACGGTCGATCTGGATGGGAAGCTTCAAGCCCATGTTTCAGTGCAGGAATCAGGCAAAGACTGCCATGCCCGCGTGTGTGTCGCCAACCCCCGACGACGGTTGTCGCGGGATTATTCCAAGCCTTCCTCGGAATCGACGGAAACCCTTCGTGCGTCGGCGTGGACGCGGTCCGGGAGCGGTCGTCCGGGAAGGTGGCGGGGAGTTCGTGCCGGAGTCCTCGCCGGAGGGGTCCGCGACCAGCGCAAACGGGGGGCCGAGGCGGGTCAGTTCGCGGAGGTAAAGCAGGCGGGGAGCCGGTGCGTCGGTGTCGATGACCGCCTCCACCACCCGGAAGCGTCCCGACTTCGACCCGAAGCCGACCACGCGGAACGAGAACTGCCTTCCCCGAACGGTCAGGAACGGCGCGATCTCCCGGAATTTCGCGGCGTCCACGAGGTTCTCCGTGTGCAGCCAGGCCAGCGAGGCCAGGCGATCGGCGGCGAGGTTGCGGCGGGTCGAGACGATCATCTCCGCGAGCGCCCCGTCGATTCCGGGGATGGTCTGGAGGACCTGGGCGCCGGCGGTGTTCACGTTCACCAGGCCCTTCAGTTCCTCCACGTCCTCGGCGGTGAAGCGATCCAGGACGGCGGCCAGGGTGTCGCGTCCGACGCCGGTGGGGACCTCCTTCTCGCGGCCTTCCTTGTCACGCAGTCGCAGCGTGGCGTCGAGCAGTTCGGCCGGATGGGAGACCGTGGTTTCCGAGGCCGCCAGCTCGACGAGGAAGGACGCGAACGCCGGGGCCAGCCCGTTGGTGTCGAGGTTCTCCACCTTGGCGGTGTTGAGGCGCATCCGCGGCGCCCCCGTGCTGTCACGGTTGGACTCGTGGGAGAAGACGGTGACGAAGGGTGCCAGACCCGGATTGAGGCGTCCGTCCTGGTCGTCGGGAGGATCCTTCTCCTCGCCGTCGTCCTCGTTGGGATCGAGGACGAAGTTCTGGTTGGCGTCCTCGCCGAGCACCACGGCGGGTGTGAACCCGCGCACGAGCAACAGCTGTTCGGGCGTCGCGAGCGGCCCGTTGTGGATCCGGTAGGGACGGGTCAGGGCGTCGTAGTACTCCTGCTCGGCCCCCTCGGGACGCGGGAGGTCGTCGCTGTCGAGGAAGTCGAGCAGCGCGTCGGTGAGCAGCGGCTTCATCGCGGGCAGCCGGGTCACGAGGGAGGTCGGCGCGAAGTTGAGGTTCACCTTGCCGGCCTCGTCGGTGAGCCCGAAGCGGATGCCGCCTTCGCCATCCCCGGTGTAGACGGTCCAGCGCCACTCCTCGGCG
>CAIYXO010000698.1 GCA_903930165.1 uncultured Verrucomicrobiota bacterium
CCGGACGCACGCCCACGGACTCGAACATCGCCGGGAACGTGCGCTTCATCGCGCGCCGGTTCTCCAGCACGTAGCTGACGCCGGAAGGACAGCGGCCGTTGTCCTCGAGGACCATCCACTGGCCGTCGCCACCGCGGATCAGGTCGGTGCCGCAGATGTGGATGTAGATGTCCTTGGGGACCTGGAAATTGACGAACTCGCGGCGGAAATGCTTGGCCGAAAGAACGAAGAACGACGGGATCACCCCGTCCTTCAGGATCCGCTGCTCGTGGTAGACGTCGTGCAGGAACAGGTTGAGGGCGGTGATCCGCTGGACCAGGCCGCGCTCAAGGTACTCCCACTCCGCCGAGGAGATGATCCGCGGCATCAGGTCGAACGGGAAGATCTTCTCCGTGCCTGCCGAGTCGCCGTAGACGTTGAACGTGATGCCCTGCCGGAGGAAGGCCAGGTCCACCGCATGACGGCGCTCCTCGAAGTCCTCGGAGGTGAACTGGCTGAATCGCTGGGCGAAGGCTTCGTAGCTCTTCCGGAACTTGCCCGGCGCCGGAGACATTTCGTCGAAGTAGCCGTTTGGGTCGTATCCGCCTAGCACGGTTCCCATTTACACCCGGCATCGCAGGAACGAAACAACGGAATTCCGGAAGGAATCCCGAATTCCATTCATGGGTTCGACGGGGGAACCGCAAGAGGGTTCGCGGGTGTCCTTCCCCACCGACCGGTACGGCTAGGACGGACCCAGGCTAAAAGACCGCAGCCTGGCGGCAGCGGCTACCTGTGTAAAATCGGGAATCCGAGATCAGGAGTCGGAAATGCTTCCGGTCCTGGCGTTTCGACCTGAGGTCCGCCTCAGGCCGAGTAGTCGAAGTAGATGGTCTTCGTGCGGCTGTAGAAGTCGAGGGCCGCCGTCCCCTGCTCGCGGAAGGAGTCGGTCGAGCTGTTCTTCACGCCGCCGAACGGCGCCTGGAGCGCCAGGCCGGTGCTGATCTGGTTCACCTTCACCACGCCGCACTCGATGCGCTCCGCGTACACCATCGCCTTCTTGAAGTCGCGGGTCACCAGGCTGGCGCTCAGGCCATACTTCACGCCGTTGGCCACCTGGATGGCCTCGTCGAAGGAATCCACCGCGATGACGCCGACCACCGGTCCGAAGACCTCTTCCTGGGCGATCTCCATGGTCGGCGTCACGCCGCCCAGCACCGTGGGCTGCATGAACAGGCCGTGGGCCAGGTCGCCTTCCGTGAGGCGGGCTCCGCCCCACACCAGTTCCGCCCCGTCGGCCTGCGCCTTGCGGATCGCCGCGAAGTTGCCCTCCAGTTCGTCCGCGTTGACCGCCGGACCCATCTGGACGCCCGGGCTGAGGCCGGGGCCGACCTTCCAGGCCTTGGCCGCGGCGACCAGCTTCTCGGTGAAGGCGGCGAGGACCGGACGCTCCACGATCACCCGGCTGGTGGCCGTGCACGCCTGGCCGGTGAGGCCGAAGCCGGCGATGGCGACGAGGCGCGCCGCGAGGTCGAGGTCGGCGTCGGCGAGGACGATCGTGGGGTTCTTGGAACCCATCTCCAGCTGCACCCGGATCATCCGGTGCGAAAGCGCCCTGTAGAGGCCGGTGCCGACGCCATGGGATCCGGTGAAGCTCAGCGCTTGAATGGCGGCATTGGAGGCGATCTCCGAGCCGAAGGCGCGACCTTCGCCGGCGACGACGTTCAGCACTCCCGGCGGAAGCCCGGCTTCCTGCAGCGCCTTGGCCAGCTCCAGCGCCATGGAAGGCGCCTGCGAGGCGGGCTTCAGCACCACGGTGTTCCCGCAGAGCAACGCCGGGACGAGCTTCCAGGCCGGGATGGCGATCGGGAAGTTCCACGGCGTGATCAGTGCCACCACGCCCACCGGTTCGCGGCGGGTCAGCAGCAGGTTGCCGGGCAGGTCGTGCGGGATCGTCTGGCCGCCGACCGTGTAACTGAGTCCGCCGTAGAAACGGAAGATGTCCACCGCGCGGCCGACCTCGCCGGTCGCCTCGGTCAACGTCTTGCCCTCCTCGCGCGTCAGCAGCGTCGCCAACTCGGCCTTGCGGGACTCGAGGATCTGGGCGGCCTTGCTGAGGAAGCGTCCCCGGGCCACCGCGGTCTGCGCGGACCACTTGGGAAGCGCCTCGGACGCGGCACGCGTCGCCGCGGCGTAGTCGGCGGCGCCACCGAGGGCATAGGTCGCAACCGTCTCCCGCGTGTCGGCAGGATTGGTGGTGGTGAAGGTGCGGCCGTCCTGGGCGGCGACCCATTGGCCGCCGATGAGGTTCTGGTAGGAGATCATGGGAGTGCGGTGCGGAAGCGGAGTGGGTTCAGGCCGGCAGGTTGGCGAGCGAGGCGAGGACCTGGGCCTCCTTGGCCTGCCAATCCTTGAGACGCGTCTGATGCTCCTCGAGCACCTTGGCGGGAACCTTCGAGGCGAAGGCGGGATTGGAAAGCTTCTCCTGAACCTTTCCGACCTCGGCCCGGATCTTCTCGAGTTCCTTCTCCAGGCGGGAGCGCTCCGCGGCGAAGTCCACCAGGCCGGCCAAGGGCAGGAAGAGTTCGCCCAGGGCGTTCGCGGCCACCGGCGTGCCCCGCTCCGGCGTCCAGGCCGCGTTCACGACCTCCAGCGACTCGGCGTTCAACAGAAGGCGCAGCACCTCGGCATCCGCCGTGGACAGCTCGCCGGACGGACGCAGGACGAACTTCACCTTCTTGGCGGGGTCGATCTTGCAGTCCCGGCGCAGGCCGCGGCCGAGCGAGACGAGATCGTACTTCGCCTGCGCCACCGCGTCGGCGGTCTCGTCGAGGCCGAAGTAGGTCTTCTCGTCGTCGTTCAGCGCCTTGGGCCAGACGGCAAACATCAGCGTCCGGCCGCCGCGGTCCTGCGGCAGG
>CAIYXO010000699.1 GCA_903930165.1 uncultured Verrucomicrobiota bacterium
CCAGGCGATCACCGCCGGCAGGTCGGGCGTCTCCCAAATGCCGTCCTGGAACGACTCCCCGAACCCGATGTCCCCGCCCACGGCGCAGCGCCGGTAGAAGGCGAGGTCCCGGACCAGGATCTCCGCGGAGGGCGCCGCCCCGGCCTTGCCGAACTCCACCACGCCGCCGCCGGGCTCCAGGATGCGCAGGTGTCCGGCGGTCATCGGCGCGAAGGAGCCGAGCACCAGGTCACGGGCGACCCGGGTGGCCCAGGAGGCGCGGGTAGCGCCCTCGACGGCGGGACATTCCAATCCGGCTGCAGTCAGGGCTTCAACGGTCTGGGCGTCGGGGTTCTGGATGTCGGGGCTCATTGCGATTGACGAGGTGGGAGGATGGTTCCATCCGGTGGATTCACAACCGGTGAACTTCGATCATTTTCCGACGTCCTGCGTCCCGGCCGTCCGGAGGCTTGCATGCGGCCGGAACACGTCCTTCTGCAGGTCGGTGCGGTCGGCCTTCCGGTGCCAGGCGAAGCCCTTCCACCACAGGCGCAGCGCGTGCCAGTGGATGAGCGTGATCACGCGGAGCGTCACCAGCGGATAGCGGAGGGTGAGGCGGAGCAGTTCTCGGTCGGTGAAGGGCCGGCGTTCGCCGACCAACGTGCTGATGAGATGGGTTTCGCCGTCGGACGCGGCCACGTCGTTGACCACGATCTCGAGCCGTTCACCGGGGAGGCGCAGCCGGAAGTCGAAGCACAGGTCGAGCGCCGAGAACGGCGAGACGTAGTAGTGCTTGGGCACGACGACCCGGAACCGTGTGCCGCCGCCCGCCGCCTCCTCCAGCGGCACCAAGTAGGGCTTCAGTTCCCCGAACGTGTTGCCGACCTCGGCCACCGCGCAGATCGGGGAGCCGTCCGCCGCCTCACAGAAGTAGAAGCTGACGGGATTGAAGATGTAGCCGGCCACCCGAGTGAGGGTGATGAGGAAGATGCGTGCGTCCGCAGGCAGGGAAACGCCCTGGGTCTGGAGCCAGGAGGCGAGGGAAACGCGCAGGGTCGCGCCGGGACGGTCGGCCGGGAATCGCAGGTGGTCGGAATCGCGGAACTCGTAGGGACGTCCCCGGTTGTGGCCGAAGAGGCGCAGCGATCCGTCCAGCCGGCCCAGTTCGTCGAGGTCGACGCCGACGAGGAACACGCCGTGTTCGAACCGGTTGCGCCGCGGTATCCGGCGCTGGTGCATCACGCGGCACTCGTAGAGGCACGAGCGGAGCGGGACTTCCTGTTGCGGAGCCGGGACGGACATCGGACCCCGAGGCTGCCACACCTACCACGGATGTCGAATCCCCGGGGATGAGAGCGGGGCCGAGCACGGAGCAGGGAGCTGCGATTGGCTTCCGCCCTTCCGCCCTTCCGCCTTTCAACCTTTCAACCTTTCAACCTTTCAACCCCCGCCAATTCCGCCGGCCATACCAAGGTGGCGGTGCGGCGTGGGATGTGTACTGTCCGCGGCCTCGTGAACGAAGGAGTGCTGATCTCGGCCCAGGAACTGGTCCTCAAGGTGAACGACCGCGCCCTGCTCGACCGCGCCACGCTGGCCATCGGGGCCGGCGACCGCATCGGGCTGGTCGGCCGCAATGGCGCAGGCAAGTCGACCTTCCTGCGCATGCTGGCCGGGGAGAGCGCGCCCGACGACGGGGAGATCGTCCGCCGCAGGGACCTGGTCGTCGGCTACCTGCCGCAGGCGTTCGAGCTGGATCCGACGTTGACGGTGCATGCGGCGGCCCGCAGCGGCGCCGCCCCGGTGCTGGCCCTGATCGAGGAGTTCGAAAACCTCCCCGGCTACACGAACCGCCATGGCGAACTCGAGGAACGCATCGTCCAGCTCGACGGCTGGACAGTCGACAACCGGGTGCGGACCGCGCTGAACCAGCTGGGCTGTCCGCCGGATGACCGCGTGATCGGAACCCTCTCCGGCGGCGAACGTCGCCGCGTCGCCCTCGCCCGGGCGCTGGTGGCGAAGCCCGAGCTTCTCATCCTCGACGAGCCCACCAACCACCTCGACACCGAGTCGGTGGAGTGGATCACCGGGTACCTCGCGGGCTACCCCGGCGGGCTCCTGGTGGTCACGCACGACCGCCACTTCCTCGACCAGGTCGCCACGCGCATCGTCGAGCTGCGCAACGGCGTCTTCGAACGGTACGAGGGCAACTACACCGAGTACCTCTCCCAGCGCGCGGAGAAGCTCGCCACGGAGGAGTTGGTGGAACACAAGCGCCAAATGTTCCTGCGCCGGGAGATCGAGTGGGTGCGTCGTCGTCCGAAGGCGCAGACCAGCAAGAGCCAGGCGCGCCTGGACCGCTTCCAGGATGCCCAGGAGGACGCCCCGCCGCCGTCCGAATCCGAGATGGAGCTGGTCATCCCGCCGCCTCCGCCCCTCGGCAACCGCGTGGTCGAGGTCGACGGCGTCGGCATCACCCTCGGCGGCCGGCGCCTGTTCTCCGACCTGAGCTTCAACTTCGCCGCGAAGACCCGCATCGGGGTCACCGGCCGGAACGGACTCGGCAAGACGACGCTGCTCCGCCTGGTGCTCGGCGACCTGGCGCCGGAGGCGGGCGAGGTCCGCATCGGCGGGCTGACACGCTTCAACTACGTCGACCAGGGACGCCTGCGGGTGGACGAGAACCGCACCGTGCTCGAGGAGGTCTCGGACGGCACGGAGTGGGTGCAGTGGGGCGACGACAAGCTGTCGTTGCGGGGCTACCTCAAGCGGTTCCTGTTCACCGACGACCGGATCACCACCCAGGTGCGTCACCTGAGCGGGGGCGAACGGAGCCGGCTGCTGCTCGCCCGCGTGCTCAAGCGCGGCGGCAACTTCCTGATCCTCGACGAGCCGACCAACGACCTGGACCTCCAGACCATGCGGGTCCTGGAGGAGGCGCTGGTGCTGTTCCCGGGCTGCGTGCTGGTGGTCAGCCACGACCGCTACTTCCTGAACCGCGTCTGCACCGGCATCGTGGCCTTCGAGGGCGAGGGCCAGGTGACCTTCAGCGAGGGCAGCTACGACTACTACCTGGAGAAGCGGCGTCGCGCCCGCAACACGGCGTCCGAGCCCGATCCGAGGGCCTGGACCGCGGCGGCGAAGGCCCCGGCCGCGCCGGTGGCCCCGGCGAAGGCGGCGCCCAAGGGACGCAAGCTGAGCTTCAAGGAGCAGCGCGAACTTGACGGTATCGAGGAGGCGATCCACGCGGCCGAGGCCGAGGTCGCGGAGAAGGAGGCCCGCTTCCTGGAGCCGGACTTCCACCGCAAGCACGGTCCCCGGGTCGCCGAACTCACCGAGGAGATCGAGTCCGGGAAACGCAACGTGGCCCGGCTCTATGCACGATGGGAGGAGCTGGAGGCCATGAAGGGTTGACCTCGGTGGACGCCGCGGCCCCATCCAAAGGCATCCGGGTCGCGGTCGTCGGCGGTGGCCCCTCCGGCCTGCGTGCCGCCGAGGTCGCCGCGGCGGGCGGTGCCGACGTCACGCTCTTCGACGCCACGTCGTCGGTCGGCCGCAAGTTCCTGGTCGCCGGCCGCGGCGGGCTGAACCTGACCCACGACGAGCCGGCGGAGGATTTCCGGCGACGCTATTCGGGCCCGGGTCAGCCCGAAGGACTCTGGACTTCGCTGTTGGCCGACTTCGATCCGGCGGCCTTGCGGGCTTGGGCGGCCGGATTGGGGGTGGAGACCTTCGCCGCCGGCACCGG
>CAIYXO010000700.1 GCA_903930165.1 uncultured Verrucomicrobiota bacterium
AGTAGGCGAGGCTGCGGTTCAGCTGGTGGGCGACCACGAGGACGAGCGAAGCCAGCAGCGTGACCAGGACCTCGCCCACCTCGCCCAGTCCGGTGTCCGATCCGAATCGGGAGGCTGAGAGAAGGATCCAGCCGGGGGCGACCCACGGCACGACGCGTCCCGACCGGTGGCGTCCCCAGCCCCGGATGGTGGCAACGAGGCTCGTCACCGCGAGGAGTGCGGCGCAGACGCCGTGCGCGGGCCCTCCGGCGAGGTATGACATCCGCGGCGGGAGCCACGGGGCCACGAGGCAATGCAGGGAGACGGCGACCGCCAGCAGCACGCAGGCGCGGTCGATCCGGTTGGTGTCGTCGGGTCCGGTCAGCATGGTTGGTTCAGCAGGGTTCCGCGCCGACCTGCGGCTTCGAGGTGGGAGCCGCGGACCTCCGGCGCGCGTTCCAGAGGACGAAGGAGGAGGCGAAGAGGACGAGCGGGACGAATCCGAGCAGCAGCCAGAGAACCCGGGTGACGATTCCGCCGAAGGTCCCGACGTGGAGCGGGAACATCGACCTCAACACGCGTTGGGCGGGCGGGCGTTCGGAATGGAGATCGGCCCTCAGCAGACGTCCATCGACCGGATCGACGTGGAGATGGTTGGATCCATCGCGTCTCCATTCGCCGGGGAGACGCTTGCGGACCGTGAAGAGGCCGTTCTCGCCCTCGGGCAGATGGATCCAGTTGGCCGGCGCCTGGGGAAGCACGGCGGTCGAGACCTCCAGGACCCGGTCGAGGGAGATCCAAGGCGTGGTGCCGGTCCGGCGGCCGGGAGCCGGGGAATCCTCCACGGCGGACGACCGGGTGAGAGTGGACGCCAACCAGCGGAAGGGTTCCTTGAAGGGGAAGTAGGCCCCGGTCACGACAACGACCAGCAGGGGGATGAAGGTCCACATGCCGAGGGCCCGGTGCAGGTCGAAGGTGCGCCGCCGCCATCCGGCTTTGCCCATCACGCGCAAGCCCTCGGCCCAGGCACGACCGCGGACCGGGATCCACAGGAGGACCCCCGAGACGAGCAGAACCGTCCAGACAAGGGATCCCAAGCAGTTGACCTGCTCGCCCAGACCGCCGCCGAGCAGCTGGGCGTGGAACAGGTACAGCCATTCCGTGACGTTCCGTTCGGCGAGCTGCGAGCCGAGGGGACGCCCGGTGTAGGGATCCGCGTAGACGTGGAAGGAACGTCCCTGCCGATCGTGGCCCCAGAACGAGATCGCCCGATCGGCCGGCTCGGGGAGGTTCACCGTGTGGAACACGGCGCCGGGATGTTCGAGGAGGGCGCGTTCGTACAGCGGTTGCAGCGCCGTCCTGGGGCCATTCGGAACCACGCGGGTGAGTCCGCCGTGGACGAAGTCCTCGATCTCGTCACGGAACACGATCATCCCGCCGCTGAGGGAGACGAGCACCAGCCAGGTCCCGAGAACGAGGCCGATCCACCGATGCAGGATGCGGAGGCTTCCGCGGAGGTCGGACGTCGTGGAACGGCGCGTCTGCATGGGAGTTCAGATCAGGGCGTCGAAGTCCGCGAGGGTGACCTCGGCGAGACACTTGCCGACGCGGAGCCGAAGGGGCGGGTTCCCGGCCCGGAAGACGACCACCACGGTCTCGGCGTCGGAGCAACCGGGGTCCGCGCAGGCCACCTCGTTGACGGAGACCGTGTCGGAATCGGAGAGCCCGAGCCGCTCGGAGACCCATTCGCGGAGCCTTCGAGATTCCGTGCGCGTCCCGCGTGCACGGCGGATCGGCGAATCCAGTCGGATCAGGTTCCTCATGATTCGGAGCGGTCCGTCTCCGCGGATCGGCGGACCGTCGTGGGAATCTCCTCGGGGTCGGAGGGACCCTCCGAGATCCAGGGAGCGAACGGGTCCGGGAGGCGTGCCCAGGCCTCGGGGCCGGTCTCCATCTCGGCATCGGTGAGGAGGCAGGCGTCGAGGCGAGCGTTCATCGCGTCGGGATTGGCGCGCTGCCCGATGAGGACGATCTCCTGGCGACGGTCGCCCCAGGGCTTTTTCCAATCCCGGAGGATCTCGCGGACCTCCCCGTCGTCGTCGGGCCACTGGTTCTTCGGTGCGGCCGCCCACCAGAGTCCTGCGCCCTCGGTGCGGCAAGCGGGACCGGCCTGGCTCCAGGAGCCGGCCCAGTCGTTGCGTGAGGCGAGCCAGAAGAGCCCCTTGCTGCGCAGGATCCCGGGCCACTCGGACTCGATGCAGGCCTGGAATCGCTGGGGGTGGAAGGGTCGCCGGGCCCGGTACACCCAGCTGCGGATGCCGTACTCCTCCGTTTCCGGGGTGTGTTCGCCGCGAAGCTCCTGGAGCCAGCCCGGTGCCCTCTGTGCCTCCTCGAAGTCGAAGAGCCCGGTGCCGACCACCTCCTGCAGCGGGACCTTCCCGAAGCGGCTGACCACCTGCTTCGCCCCCGGGTTGAGCGCCCTCAGGATTCCACGCAGTTGGTCCAGGTCCGCATCGGCGACGAGGTCCGCCTTGTTCAGGACCAGGACGTCGGCGAACTCGACCTGTTCGATGAGGAGATCGACCACGCAACGCTCATCGTCCTCGGCGCGTGCCTGACGGCGATCGGCGAGGGTGTCCATCGACGCGTAGTCGTGGAGGAACCGGGGGGAATCGACGACGGTGACCAGCGTGTCGAGACGGGCGATGTCGCCGAGACACTGTCCGTTCTCGTCGGTGAAGGTGAACGTCTCGGCGACCGGCATCGGTTCGGAAATGCCGGTGCTTTCGATGACGAGGCAGTCGAATCGTCCCTGACGGGCGAGGGCCGCGACCTCGCGGAGGAGATCCTCGCGCAACGTGCAGCAGATGCAGCCGTTGGACATCTCGACGAGGGTCTCCTCGGTCCTGCGGAGTTCCGCGCCGCCCTGGCGGACGAGGCGGGCGTCGACGTTGACCTCGCTCATGTCGTTGACGATGAGCGCGACGCGGAGGTTCTCGCGGTTGTGGAGGAGATGGTTGAGCAGCGTCGTCTTCCCGGCGCCGAGGAAGCCGGACAACACGGTCACCGGGAGCTTGAGAGGAATTTCAGGGTTCACGCGTTGATGGAGTTAGGATGCAAACGATTTGCATCCGACTTTCGTGGAATTCGCTTCAGGGACTGCCTGTTGTGGAGTGTCGATCGGAAGACGCGAATGAAGGACGTGGGTGCGGAGTTTGTTCAACCCACGGTCTGGTTGAACTTCCGGATGAACCTTCGTCCCAAAAGGAGATATTTGATGCAAATAGTTTGCATTTCATCCCTTGGAGTCAAGAAACTCCGTGTCGTGGTCGCCGGTGGATGGGGATGGCGGGTCGGGATGGGTTTCCCGGTCCTTCAACGGGCGCAAGCCTGCCAAACAACCATTGCCGTTCGCCGGCGACCCAATCGAGGGCGTCGCGTCGGCTGGGTCGGAGTTCGAATGGAAGCCGATTCCCGGCCGTCGGCGATTGGGGTCTACCTCCCATTGCCATCGCGTTCCCACCGTCCCGGACTACCGCCCGATACCATGCGCTTCCATTCGTTGGGTCCCACTTTGTCGACCTTGGCTTTGGCCCTTTTCGGCGGCGGTTTGCTCGAGGCCGCTCCGCTGGACTGCCGGGTCACCTGGGTCGGCAACTCGTTCGGCGGGGCCTCGAACCGGTGGGTCCAGAACTTCTTCATCCACACCGCGGTGCAAGCCGATGGCACGGTCAACACCTGGAGCCATTGGGACGAAGGAGGACGGAAGTTCGGGGTCTACCGCGACGGCGACGTGTTGGGGAACACCAACCTGCGGGCCAACAGCCTCGAGACCCGGGACCGGGCGGGAAGGGTTTGGAGGCTGGAGGTCCGGTACACCGATCCCAAACACCAGGAGTGGGAATTCGAACCAGTCGGAATCCGGTGTGACGGCAAGCCGGTTTCCTTTCCGGAGCTGCATCAGCCGACGGCCTTGGCGTTGTCGAACGACGGTTCGCTGATGGTGGCCGACTCGGGCACCGGACCGCGTCAGCAGGTGCTCTTCTATGACATTTCCACGCCGGAGCGTCCGCGTCTGGTGAAGGCCTTCGGCGAACGCGGAGGCATCGGCGCAGGCAAACCGGGCGAGATCACGCCGACGAAGTTCTGGGGGATCCGGGGCCTGGGCATGGATGCGGCCGGGAACCTGTATGTGGCCCAGAGCGAGCAGGGATCGGTGCTGCGGAGCTTCGATACCGCCGGACGCCTGCGCTGGGAACTGCATGGGGAGTTCTTCTGCGACGTCGCCGTGCCCGACCCTTCGGACGACGGCGCGACGTTCTGGGGAATCCAGGAGCGCTACGCGATGGACTGGACGAAGCCGCCCGGCCGGGATTCCCGATGGACCGGCTACACCCTGCATCGGAACCGGTATCCGAACGATCCGCGCGGGCTGATGCACGTGAAGCAGCAGGGGGAACACGGCCTGACGTCGCCCCAGGTCGTGGTCCTAGGAGGCCGGCGGTTCCTGTTCGTGGGCGGGATGTTCGCGAGCAACTTCATCAACATCTTCCGGTTCGACGGGGAAATCGCGGTGCCGTCGGGCCTGGTGCTGCAATGGAGCCACGGGCTCTACAACACCGATCTCAAATGGCCTCCGAACAAGCCGGAGGGCGTCTCGTTGTGGCGGGACCGCAACGGCGACGGCGACTACCAGGCCGACGAGTTCGAGGCGAACACCCCGCGGGTGAAGCCGGGACCGTTCCATGTCGACGCCCGTGGCAACCTTTGGATGGCTTACGGATTCTTCCGCTACGACTTCCAGGGGCTCGATGCCCACGGCAACCCCATCTACTCGGCGGACAAGATCACCGTGCTGGAGAAGCCGGATGGCGTGGGGACCGTGGCGCGGGTGCTGTACCTCGACGCGAGCGACACGCTGGTCGTGGCCGAGGAAGGATCCGACATGCGGCATATCGGCCGAGTCCACGTATGCCGCGGCTACCTGGCGGGAAACCGCAAGACGGTCTCCTTCCTTCCGGGCGCCGGGAAGGAGGCGAGTTGCGTGGCGGCGGCCGGAGACCACGTCTTCACCGGGGGCTGGAAGGAGCGTGGAAAGATCTGGGTGAACCGGATGACGGATGGGGCCGAGGTGGGAACCTTCGAGCCGGGTCCGACGGTGGGCGGCGTGGAGAACACCGGTTGGATCGATCTGCTCACCGGGATCCACGCCCACCGGCGCGCGGACGGCGAGTACCTCGTCTCCGTGGAGGAGAACTACAAGGCCAAGTGCCTCATCTACCGCTGGCGGCCCTGAACCGGGTGGCCATGACCGCCAGGTCATGGATTTCCGATCCGCTATTCGCGATTCACCGCCATCCCACAGAGGCGGCACGCAAAGCCGCAAAGCCGCTGGGGAGCGAGGCGAGAACAGCCGAAGTCCCGAAACGGAACCGCAAACCGAACGGTGATCGTAATCTCGGTCCCGGATCGGGCTCCCCGTTTGGCGTCTTGGCGTTTTTGCGTGAGGTCGGTCCTTGCTCCTACTGAACCGTCCCGGCTCAGCGCCTGAAACCGGCCGTCACTGGAGGCCGGCGGCGATGTTCATGCCGCCCGGGCCGGTGGTCTTGTCGGTGGGGAACCAGAAGCGCTTCTTCTTCTCCACGGCGAGGCTCTGCTTCGCGTTCAACCGTTCGACATGGCCATCGGTCATCAGGTCGTGTCCACGTCCGTTGTGACGGATCGAGAGGGTACGGCTGCCGAAGGTCGGACCGGCCTGGCCGGAGTAGTCGTTGGTGGCCATGACCGCCTCCATGAGGAGCATCGTCTCGGAAGGGGCGATGAAGGTGCCCATCTCCTCCTCGTGGCAGAGGCCGCAGTTCATGGCGTAGCTGTAGTCGCGCCGGGCGTTCCGCGAACCTCCGGGACCACCGCCGGTGTTGGGAACCGCGATGCGCTTCCGGGCGGCCATGTCGGCCTCGTCGGTGGGACACAGGAACGTCTTCCTGGCGCCGACGAAGGGGAAGAGGCGGCCGGTGGTGAGGTCGCCGGTGCGGACGCAGAGCCAGTTGCGGAACGAGGGAAGGCGGCCGCGATGGTCGTTGGCGTACATCAGGGATCCAAGTCCGAGCTGCTTGAGGTTGTTGTTGCAGGCCGCCGCCCGGGCGGTCTCGCGGGCTCGTCCCAGCGTGGGCAGGAGCATCCCGGCGAGGATCGCGATGATGGCGATCACCACGAGCAGTTCGATCAGGGTGAAGGCCCGGATAGGG
>CAIYXO010000701.1 GCA_903930165.1 uncultured Verrucomicrobiota bacterium
CAGCGGTTCCCCGTCAGCCAGCCTATGATCTTGGCCCACTTCGATCAGAGCTGAGCCGGGCAGACCGCTTTTTGTTGTCAATTCAATAGAGTCGGCGAACGGCACCACATCGTCGGCTCTGGAATGGAGAATCTGGGTTACAGGCTTCACCGTCGTGGCCGTACCCCACTTCTTCCATGCTGGGCAGATCAGGACGAGCCTCGCAGCACCAGAGGCCAGATTCACGGCCACAGCACCTCCCCTGCTCGAGCCCACCAACACGTCTGGTTGGTGCTGGTCGAAGGCTGCTTGGGCGGTGTTGAGAGCCGCCTGAAAGTCCTCGTGGTCTAGTGCTGGTTCGATGACGTCGTGGCCGTGGGCTTTCAGATACGTCGGCTTCACGCCCCCGACCACCGAGTTCCAGCCGTGGAGGTAGAGGATCTTCACTGGAACGCCGCCTCTTTCTCGGCCAGACACTTCGGGCAATACCACGGGGCCGGAGTCTTCACTGGCCGTGGACTTCGCTTCCGGCACTTCGCACACAGGTATCGTTTGCCTTTCACGGCTGTCTTGGGCCTGAGTCGCTTGCCGGTGCGTGGGATGTTCTTAGGCATGGGAATCTGCCGTCAGGACCCTTCCGCCAACAGCCCTGCCACGACCTCCGGCACGCCCACCGTCGCAGGCTTCGCCACTACCTCAAACCCTGCCCCACCGACCCCGTCAGGAACCTCCGGGTTCACCACGATCCGGCGGGCCCGCTTCGGCGCCTCGAACACGAGTCCCGCCGCCGGGTAGACCTGCAGGGACGTGCCCACGACGAGCAGGACGTCGGCCTCAGCCACCAGCTCGACCGCTTCGTCCATGGCCGGCACCATCTCGCCGAACCAGACGATGTGGGGCCGGAGTTGGCTGCCGATGTCGCAGAGGTCCCCCAACTCAATATCCTGCTCTCCGAGGTGCTGAACCAGCCTTGGGTCCCGCGTGCTCCGGGCCTTCAGAACCTCGCCGTGGAGGTGGAGGACTTGCGAGGAACCTGCCCGCTCGTGGAGGTCATCGACGTTTTGGGTGACGATCCGGACATCGTAGCCCCGCTCAAGGTCTACCAGCGCCTTGTGGGCGGCATTGGGCTCGGCCGCTCGGACCGCCCGCCGCCGCTGGTTGTAGAACTCCAGCACGAGCCCCGGGTTCGCTGCCCACGCTTCCGGCGTCGCCACTTCCTCGATCCGGTGCCCCTCCCAGAGCCCGTCGGCACCGCGAAACGTCTGCAGGCCACTTTCGGCACTGATCCCCGCGCCGGTGAGGACGACCACTCTCGGCATGCCTACCGCTCCATCTCTGCCCGGGCAGTCCGCAGGTGCTTCGCGTCGGCGGATCCAAACGCATCGAGGCCGTCGTCGTTCGAGTCCAGGACGGCTGCGTCGGCCTTCATCTCCTCGACAGTTTGCAGGAATTGCTGCCGCATGGAGTTGCACCCAACCGTGAAGATGGCCAGGACGCAGACAGCGAGGAGCAGAGATCGATCGCGGGTCATGGCCGGGAAACTACGGCTCGTTGCACCGGTTGGTCAACGGCGATAGCCTCCGGCATCCTCGCAGGCCCAAACACCAATGACACCCCTGCTCCCGGCCCCGAGCAGCCCGACTGCTAGCTCGAGAACGGCTTCTTGGTCTACACGGCGGCCAGTCACCTCAAGCGGGGCCCTTGCTGCGGATCGGGATGCCGGCACTGCCCCTATGAGCCCCGGCACACCAAGGGAAATATAAAAGTCCCCACCTGACCAGACTGCTTACCATCAAGTAAACAGGCCAGAAGCCACGCCTCCCGGCAGGGAGTTACCACCTCCGCCGCCGTGGCCGCGACCTAGTGTGCGACTGGACCCATGTTCCGTGTCGATTCACGTAGCCGCGAACCGCAACGGGGCCGCCCGAATAACTCGGAATAGCAATCCGATCAAGGTAAAAGTGCGGAGTGCCAACCGCAGGTAGTGGGCATGGAGGCGGCACAGCCTGCCAATCCAAGACTGCCTGCTGCAAGCAGCCGCAGTACGGGCAAATAACACCAGTCCCATTAAGGCCGAACCGAAACCAGTACTTCCTACCACATGTAGTGCATCGACACGCCGTGCGACCGCCCTCCGATTGCCGAGCCCCAAGCAGAAGACCGTAAATCCGCCGGGCAAGCTTGACTCGATACGGGAGACTCCATGGCTGGTTGCGTACCAGGCCGAAGGCCGTTTCGAAGCCCTTCTCTTCTTCCCGCTCCTGATCGGCATCAAGTTCGGCGTCGTCATGAACCAAAGTCGCGACGGTGGCGGCCTCAACAGCGGGCGGTAGCTCAAGGGCCGCAATAAACCTAACGGCCTGATCATCGAGAAGCCTCTCGATCGCACGCTCCCGCGGTGCATCTTCGGCTGCCTCAATGAGTGCTTGATCTGTCCCCAAGCACAGCGAGCCTATCGCGACCAGAAAACCCAGCATCGCGAATATCAGGGCCATAAATACGTTGCTTGTTGCAAAGAGCGACACCAACCCCAACCCACAGCCACTGACCACTGCAACTAGCAGCCTAGAACCCACGCATCTGTCGACCGTGCGTCTTGCCGACAGGAAGCGACGAAGAAAACGCTCTCGCAGCGTGTACTTGAGACGCAGCAACTGCTCGTCTACCCGTGAGATGTCGGCACTGAGTGGACCTGTAGATTCGCCTTCAGAAGCAGAGACATGCTCAGCGGACAATGCGTCCTTAAATCGAGCGACGATGGCCTTCTCGGAATCGCTTGCCCGACCATCGCTATTCATCACGTCTTCTTGCAACTGGAGTACCAGTGCGGCAAGCGGTCCTCCCCTCAGGGTGGCAAGCGGCTCACACAAGCCATCCACGACGGCTGAAACGCCTTTTCGATAAATGTCTTGGCACGTCGAAATCACCGTTGTGCGAAACTGTTCCCGAGTCGCACGGTGCCCGATCGCCGCGAGTGCGTCAAAAACAACATCGATCTCCGATCCCCTTACTCGGGCATCGGCAGCGATAACACAACACATCGCCCGTATAACCAGCGCTGCACCTGATTCACACGCTTCCTGATCCATCAACTGCGTCTCCGAACTCTGCCACGAAGCTCTTAGCAAGATGGCCGAGATTCCATACCGAGCGAGTCACAATCGACCCTTAGGTGTTGGGCGTTTCGGTATCATCAAGTCGGCAGATAGTCTTCTCCAAAACAGTTCGCAGGCTTGCCACCTCGTCACTCAGACGCCTGATTTCCTGATCCTCGTGGTTCACCGCCGGCTTCAGAAAAAACGTCGACATAGCACCGGCAAGCGTGCTGAAGACACCTACACCTGTGACCATCAGGAGCGCGGCGATAAGC
>CAIYXO010000702.1 GCA_903930165.1 uncultured Verrucomicrobiota bacterium
AGTGTTCGGTTTTCAGCGGGGAACACCGGAATGGGCGGCGATGGGCCGTGGCCTGGCGGCCACGGCCACGGAGTCGGCACCTGTGGACGTGTCCCTTGTGTTCTCCGGGGACCGTCCGCAGCTCGGCAGCCGCGGCTACGGATGAAGGACAACGGAGAAGATCTCTGTGCCCTCTGTGTCTCCGTGGCCGTTCAGAGGAGTTTTCAGTTTCAAGTTTTCAGTTTTCAGCGGGGAACAAACGAATCGACGGCGATCGTCCGTGGCCTGGCGGCCACGGCTACCACGGAATGGATCACGAATCGAGAATCGTGGGGCGCGGATGCCTTCAGGGCTTCTGGGCGATCGCGTAGAGGGCTTCGTCGGTGCGCAGGTAGATCCGGCCTCCGGCGATGGCCGGGGTGGCCTGCGTGGATTCCTTCAGCGCGTTGCGCGCCAGCACCTCGAACTTCCGGCCGGCAGCCACCACGACGCACTGCGACTGCCCGCTCTGGAAGTACACGCGTCCGTCACCGACCACCGGAGAGACCTTCACGTTGTCCGAGAACAGGCGCTCCTGCCACTGGGGTTCGCCCGTCTTGAGGTCGAGGCAGGAAGCCATGCCGTCGTCGCGCACGGAATAGAGCAGTCCGTCGTGGATCAACGGGGTGGGGCAGTCGGCGGAGAACTTGGCCTGGTTCCACAGGCGGTGGGTGGCGGTGACGTCGCCCTTGCCGCCGGCCTTGATCGCGGTGGTGGAGCCGCGGTTCTGGAAGCCCGAGGAAACGACGACCACGACGCCTTCGCCGCCGGTGGGGCCGGCGATGGTGCGGCCGTAGGGATGCGGAACCTTCAGGCCGCCGAACCTCCAGGATTCCTCGCCCGTGGCGGGCACGTAGGCGTTGAGGACCTCGCCTCCGGCGACGACGAGTTCGGTTCGGCCTTCATGCCGCAGGACAAACGGGGTCGAGTAGGAGTCCTGGGCCTCCTGTTCGGCACCGAAGGAACGTTCCTTGCGCCAGAGTTCCTTGCCGTTCGCGGCCTCCACGGCGAGGAGCCACGAAGGACCCTGGTGCATGAGGGTCAGGTAGAGGCGGCCGTCGAGGAGAACCGGCGAGGTGCCGTAGCCGTGGTTGGTGCGGATCGGGCCGAGCTCCTTCACGAAGTTGCGGTGCCACACGACCTTGCCATCGAGGTCGAGGCGGGCGTAGTCGCCGGTGCCGAAAAGCACCCAGACGGACTTGCCATCGGAGACGGCGGACGGGGTGGCCATGTTGTGGAGGTCATGGGCATGGAGGGCGCCGTTGGCCACCTCGGTGTCCCACGCCAACGCCCCCGTCGCGGCGTCCACGGCGAGCACGCGGAGGCTCTTGCCCTCGGTCTGCGTGGTCACGTACACGCGTCCACCGACGACGATGGGGGACGAGGAACCGCGACCGGGAAGGACCGTGCGCCAGGCGACGTTCTTTTCGTGCGACCATTCGAGGGGAAGCCCCTTCTCCGGACTGACACCAAGGCCGTCCACGCCGCGCCAGGCGGGCCAGTCGGCGGCTTGGGACATGAGGGCGAGGGCGGCGACGACGGCCGGCCGGAGAAGGCGGAAGTTCATGGAAGCGGCGTCATTTCAACGCGTGGGGCCGAACAATCAACGCCCAACATGTCGCGGCCGCTTCCCGCGTGGCGGGACGTCCGGCGACAACTCACGGACCGACTGCCGGGGCGCGCTGGACGGCGAATTCGCGGGAACGTTCGTCCCAGGGAGGACACGCCCGGAGACCCTCGAGCACCTGGTCCACGTGGTCGACGACGCGCCACATGTCGAGGTGCCTGGGGCTCATGAAGGCCTCGGTGACGCAGTTGCCGAGCAGTTGGATGAGCGGATCGTAGAAGCCGCGTTGGTTGACGAGGACCACCGGCTTGAAGAGGAGGCCGAGGCGCTTGAGCGTCAGGACCTCGATCAGTTCCTCGAGTGTCCCGGTGCCACCGGGCAGGGTGACCACGGCGTCGGTGTCGGTGAACAGGCGTTCCTTGCGGGCGGCCATGGTTTCGGTCCAGACGATTTCCGAGAGGCCGGGATGTCCCCATTCGAGGTCCCCCATGAAGTGCGGCATGATGCCGACCACGCGGCCGCCAGCGGCGAGGGCTCCGTCGGCGAGGCGTCCCATGGAACCGATGGCTCCGCCGCCATAGACGGTGGTGATGCCGGCCCGGGCGAGGATTCCGCCGAGTTCGAAGGCGGCGGCGGCGAACTCGGGATGTGCGGCGGCGCTGGAGGCGCAGTAGACGGTCACCCGTTTCATCGGCCCACGCTGACGCCGACGCCGCGCCGATTCAACGCGGGGTTGGCGGGTTGAGAAGGAAGAGCCGCGCATCGCCGGCCCCGAACGAAAGCTGCAATCCGGGAAGCTCCGGACTGTCATCCACCAAGGGGGTCGCGGAGCCGTCCTCGCGGGACACCTCCACCACCGTCCCGACCGCGTCGAAGACCACGGTCGGCCAGGCGGTGTAAGCGGTGCTGTCGTTGACCAGAAGGACGGCGCGGCGTCCGTCCCTGTGGCGCAGGGAGCCGACGAGGAACCGTGATTCGGGATCGGCGCCGACGCGCGACAGCGAACGGATCCCGGATCCCGACCAGAAGGACTCCGGCGCGCCGGTGGTGCCGGACCGCACGCCGTCGCCGGTGAGCTGCAGGAGCGTCGGTCCCCATTTCAGGAGTCCGGCGTTGATGCGCCGGGCCTCGTCATAATGGCGGGTACGCCTTCCCTCCGCGGTGAGGATGGCACCTCCCTTGGGGAACTCCCCGGTGCCCTTGTTGCCCTTGCCGGGTGTCCAGTAGCAGAAGTAGAGGACGCCCTTGGAACCGTGGGCCAGCGAGGCGTGGATCATCCAGCGGACCTGGGCTTCGGTGGGGTCGATGCGGTCGGCGAACGGCATCGAGTGGAAGAAGTTCCAGAACGGGATCCCAGCGGCAACGGAGTGCCGGCGCATCGTCTCCAGGTTCCGAAGGTAGGCTTCCCGGGTGTCCGCGTCCGGTCGGAGGTTGGGGTAGTGGTCCATGGACAACACCTCGGGGCGGACCGTCTCGACGAACCGCCGGACATGCTCCTCGTAGTCGGCGGTCCCGAGCTGGGCGGGCGTCGCGTAGTTGGGGAACAGGTTGATGTATCCGAGGCGGCCGGGATCGGACCTTCGGAGCCGCGCGACGCGGCCGGCGAGGGCCTGGAAGTCGGCGGCCTTCGGCTCGTCCGCGAGCAGGTAGCCCCAGCAGGCCGCGCTGTCGGTCATCCTCGACCCGCTCCCTTCGACCTCCACGAGCGCCTTGAGTCCGAAGCGTTCACAGATGCGGAGCTGTTCCTTTTGGGCGAGTCCGCCGGAACCGATCACGAGGTTGAAGTTCGCGTCACGGACCTCGCGGTAGCGGGCGGTCCGGTTGGTGGAGTCGAGCGGGGGCACCCAGAGACCGATGGCGAACCGGTCCTGGACGAAGCCACCCGTCTCGGCGACGGCCGCGGCGGCGACCCACAAAATGGAAGGATCCAGCGCATGGAAGGCCGGCATCCTACCCGGGCGAGATCCCGATACCAATCACGAGCCGGTCCCGGGATGCGGCCTCCGGGCCCGGAACCTGCTAGCGAAAACCGGTCGGAAACCGTTGCGGGTCATCGACCCGTTTCAAGTTGGTCACACGGATGAACAATGGAATTCACAGCGGTTCGCCCAACGGCGCTGGCTGGGGGGAGCCCCGCTGTGACACAACGACTTCCGGAATCGGTGGGTGTTTCCAGACGCTCCCCGGTTCCGATCGAGCCGGGTTCCAGGTGGGATCCGGATGGACCGGACGCTTTGCCCATGAGTGTGGGCTCCGATAATATTCTAACGCATAGGTACTATCGGGGGCGGTCGGGCGAAAGCCCGGCCGCCTTTGTCTTTCCAAGGGCC
>CAIYXO010000703.1 GCA_903930165.1 uncultured Verrucomicrobiota bacterium
ATCACGGTCCACCCGGTCGGCCAGCAACCGGTGTTCGGAACAACCGTGACCCTGCGCGTGACTGCCGCCGGGACTCCGGTGCTTCGCTACCAGTGGTGGAAGGACGATCAACCGCTCGCCGGATCCACCAACGGCAGCCTTCCCCTCGGCCTCGTGCAACCGGCCGTCTCGGGAAGCTACCGGGTCTCCGTATCCAACGAGTTCGGTTCGGTCCTGAGTTCCAATGCCACCGTTCGTGTGATCACGGCGCCGGTGATCGTCCGCCAGCCGGTTGCAGTGACATCCGATCCTGGCGGGTCGGCCACCTTCTCGGTCCAAGCCATCGGCGCTTCATCGCTTTCCTACCAGTGGTACCGGCAAGGCGTGTCCATTCCCGGAGCCAGCACGGCCTCCTGGATCCTGCGGAACACGCAGGCCGCCGACGAGGGGGAGTACTCGGTTCGCGCGTTCAATTTCTTCGGAGGCGAGACCAGCGTGGGCGTTCCGTTTCGCCTCTCTCGCCCCGCGACGGAAGCCGAGCGGATGCCAAGCCTTCGGTACGTCGTGGTACCCGAGTCCGCCCAGGTCGGGTCTTCCGCACAGTTCGAGGTCGAGGCGTTGGGAGGGAAACCACTGCGGGTCCAGTGGCACCGGGATGGAGAACCGGTTCCGGGCGCCACCAACGCCCTTTGGAACCGTTCCGGCATGGAAGCAGGCCAGTCCGGTTCCTACACGGTCACCGTCGCCAATGAGTTCGGTTCGGTGACCAGCGAAGGCCGCCCATTCGCGGTGGTGCCCGTGCCGCGGCCTTCCAACGACGATTTCACCAACCGCGAACCGCTCCACCTCGCTCCGTTCGTCACCGGCACCTCGTTCAACGCAACCTTGGAGGCCCTGGAGCCCTCGTCTGGTTCGAACCGGGGAGGACGCTCCGTCTGGTGGAACTACCAGGCCCCCGTCGCCGGCTTCGTGACCCTCGATACCGCCAACTCCGGAATCTTCGCGCTGGTCTCGGTCTACACGGGGGACGCCCTGGAGAACCTGTCTCTCGTCGCCCGCGAGTTTTCCACCCAGGGGCGGGGTCTCACCCGGGTCCGCTTCCATGTCCTGGCAGGTGGGAACTACGCGGTTTCCGTGGACGACTACTACGGGTCCAGCGGTTCCATCCGGCTTTCCTCCTCGCTGGAGCCGGACCCGCCGGGCGATTTCCCGCCTTCCATCTCCTCGCAGCCGGCGCCGATGGTGGAGATCCCGTCGGGCGAGACGCTGTCCCTCGTGGTTGTGGCGACCGGGAGCTATCCCATCCGATATGATTGGACGCGGAACGGCCGTCCGCTGCCGTCCTTCTCCGGGCCTACGCTGCTGATCACCAATGCCCAGCCCGGCGACTCGGGCGAATATGGGGTTCTGCTGCGCAATGCCCATGGCCAGGTGCAGGGCAGCAACGCGACCGTCCGTGTCGCCGCGATTCCTCCGCGCCTGGTGTCGCAACCCCTGGACCGGTCGATCACCGCCGGCTATCCGCTCGCGCTGTCGGTCTCCGCCGTGGGCACGGATCCCATGGCCTACCAGTGGCTTCACGACGGCCGCCCCATCCCGGAGGCGACCAACCGGATGTTCATCCGCAATCTCGTCGTCCCTGGAAGGAAGGGCGGATTCTCGGTGGTGGTCTCGAATCCCGTCGGGGCCGTCACCTCCCGGGTGGCCGAGGTCCGCGTGGTCGCGCCGGGCACCCGTTACCGGTGGTCGACCCTCGCGGGATCAGGCATCAGCGGCACCCTGGACGGTCCCGGGATCGCGGCGCGCCTCTCGGCACCGTCCGGAATCGTCCGCACCGCCTCGGGAGAGCTCCTGGTCGCGGACCTCGGCTCGGGCCGGATCCGAAAGGTCGCTCCTGACGGCATGGTGTCCACGGTGACCGATCCCGGCGGACGGCCGCAGTCCTTCCCGGCGCCGGTCGATCTCGCCTTGGACCCCGCCGGAAAGTTGGTGGTGTTGAACCAGGGACGATCCCTCACCCGGCTTCTGGACGACGGAAACCAGGCCTCGCTCAGCGTGACCGCGGGGTGGGGCCTGCACGTGGATGGGGATGGAACGATGTGGTACACGGCGGGAAACGAAGATGTCGTGGTGAGGTTGGACACCGAGGGCAATCGTCTCACACGGACCGGGGGAAACCTGATCTCCGACATCGGTCGGGATCGGAACGGGGACCTTCTTCTCGCGGACGCACGTTCCTCCGTCGTCCGCCGGATGTTGGCGGACGGCACCCGCAGCGTGGTTGCCGGAGCGGAGGGCCGCAGTGGCAATGACGATGGGCCGGCTGAATCCGCGCGGTTTGCCTGGCCGAATTCCGTCTCGATGGATGCCCAGGACAACCTCTTCGTCGCCGATGAAGCCGCCTCGACGATCCGCCGGGTCTCGGCGGACGGCGTGGTGACGACGGTCGGCGGGCGCTCCGCCAACGGTTGGTCGGAAGGTGTCGGATCGGAGTCCCGATTCAACTTCCCGCGTCGTGTCCTGGCCGCCCCAGATGGGCGCCTCTATGTGGTGGACACCGCCAACAACCGGGTGCGGGTCGGGGAGCCTGTGGTCACGGTGGTCCCTACCCTGCGGGTTCTGCGGACCGGGGAGACCCTGGAATTCTCCTGGGACGCCGGGGACGGCCTATGGGTCCTCGAATCCAACGACG
>CAIYXO010000704.1 GCA_903930165.1 uncultured Verrucomicrobiota bacterium
CACTTCCCGGAGCGGTCCGGGGCGGTGTTCTCGGCCCGGAAGAAGTTCGTGGTGAGCCGGCTCGGGGACTCCTGCCTGCTGGCGGCGCTGGTGTTGGTCCGGCTGGAGTTCGGCACCTGGGAGCTGGAGAGGATCTTCCGTGCGATCGCCGAAGGGGGCGGCCATGACCTGACGGCGGCGGGATTCCTCCTGGTGGCCTGCGCCTGCCTGAAGTCCGCGCAGTTTCCCTTCCACAGCTGGCTGCCCGACACGATGGAGACCCCGACCCCGGTGTCGGCCTTCATGCATGCCGGGATCATCAACGCCGGCGGCTTCCTGCTCATCCGGTTGAGCCCGCTGTTCCGCCAGGATCCGGAACCGCTGCGCTGGCTCGCCGTGATCGGATCGCTGACCGCGGCGTTCGCGGCGGTGGTCATGCTGGCGCAGCCCACCGTGAAGAGGGCATTGGCCTTCTCCACCATCGCGCAGATGGGGTTCATGATGCTGCAGTGCGGTGTCGGCGCGTTCGGACTCGCCCTGGTGCACATCGTGGCCCACTCGATCTACAAGGCCCATGCGTTCCTCCATGCGGGGTCGGGGATCGGGGCAAGCCCCCGCACCGCGATCCCGCTCCGGACGGCCGGCCTTGTCGTCGGGGCCTGTGCGGCCCTGATCCTTGTGTGCGGCGCCTGGGTTGTCGTGCCGGCGCGGTTCCATCCCTCGCCGCTGCTCGCGCTGCCGCTTGGGCTGGCGATCACCTACGGGCTGGCCCGGCACTGGTCGGCGGCGGGTCCGCGGAACCTGTTCGTCCACGGTCTTCCCGTCGCGGTCGGCGTGACCGCCGTCGCCTTTGCCCTCCATGCGCTGGCCACCCGGCTTCCGGACGGCCACGTCCCTGTGGCGATTCCCACGACGCTGACGGTGTTCGTCGGCGCGGTGTTCGTCGGGCTGTTCCTCTTCCAGGTTCTTCTCTGGAGGTTCCGGACCCTTCCCTTCGGCCGCCGGATCTACGTCCACGCACTGAACGGATTCTACGTCGGCACCTACGCCAACCGCGCCCTGTCGCGGCTGTGGCCGAAGGCGGAGTCCCCCTGAACTCCCTTCAACGCTTCAACCCCGCCCCCATCTCCCCATGCCCCTTGCCCTGAGCCCTGTTCCATCCGCCACCGTGTCCGAAGAGACGATCGAGGCCGCGCTCGATCGGATCCCTCCGCTGTGGCCGCTGAAGCATTTCGTCGCGGTGAACCCCTTCCTGGGACTCGTGCACGAGCCGTTTGCGGAGGCCTGCGAATCGTGGCACCGCGCCACGGGGTCTCTGCCGCTTCCAGCACCGACGGAGTTCCGCCGGATGTGGCTGGAAGGCGTGATCCCTTCGGAGGATCTGGACCGGGTGGTCGACGCGGGGTGGACGCGGGAGCGGTTGGTCGAGGCGCTGTCGCCGGACAAGCCGGCGCTTCCCGGCCCCTTGCCGACCTTCGCCGACCTCCTCGACGCGCAGCAGGCGAGGTCGCATTGGGGAGCGTTGGTGGTGGAGGAGATCTCGAAATGGTGTGCGGCGGTCTTCGACCAGAACCAGACGACCTGGAAATCCCCCTGGAGCGACGCCGGCTTCTACGCCGACTGGAAGGCGGCCGCTGTCTTCGACCGGAATCCGGAGGCCTTTGGGCTGCTGGGATTCCGGCGGTTCGTCGCGACCCTGCCGGGGGATTCCCCGGGTTGCATCCGCGTGTGCCTGGCGCGGCTTTCGCCCCGTGCGGACCTGGTCGAGTTCCTGCATCGGCAGTTGGCCACGGTGTCGGGTTGGGCGGGCCATTTGCGGTACCGGGTGCGTGAGGACGCCATGCGGGGAGTCCGGAACGACGCCCTGCGCGACCTGCTTGCCGTCCGCCTCGCCTTTGATGCGGCCCTGCATGCGGCCTTCGGGGCGGAGCCAGCGATCGCGGCGGCATGGGCCACGGCGTCGACGCATTCGGTTCCGGACGAACGGCTGACTGCGTTGCTGCGTTGGCAGAAGGCCTACGAACTGGGCTATCAGCGGCGGCTTGCGGCCCTGCTTTCGGAACCCGCCAAGACGAAGGCATCCGGTCGGCCGGAGGTCCAGGCGGTGTTCTGCATCGACGTCAGATCGGAGGTCTTCCGCCGGCAGCTCGAGGCGGTCCATCCGGGGCTGCGGACGATCGGCTTCGCGGGCTTCTTCGGGTTCCCGGTCTCACATCGGCCGGTGGCCGGGGAGGCCGGGGCGCGGTGTCCGGTGCTGCTGGTTCCGCCGGTGGAGACCTGTGACGGGATTCCGGACGCGGAGGCCGATGCGGCGCGACTTCGCCGGGCGGAGTCCGACGCCTGGCGGGCGGTGCAGAACTCGGCCGCCTCCTGCTTCTCCTTTGTCGAAACCGTCGGAGTCGGATTCGTCGGCAGCCTGAACCGGTCGGTCGGTGGCGCCGCTCCGGCCTGCGGTCCGGCCCGGCCGGTTCTGGGAACCGGAGACGTCGCGGCGTTGGAGGCCCGGGCCGCGATGGCGGAGGGGGCGCTGAGGAACATGGGGCTGACCGGCGGCTTCGGCAGGCTGGTCCTGGTCTGCGGACACGGAAGCCGGAGCGCCAACAACCCGTATGCTTCGGGCCTGGACTGCGGGGCCTGTGGCGGCCATGCGGGCGACGTGAACGCCCGCCTTGCGGCGGACGCCCTGAACGATTCCGGGGTGCGTGCGATTCTCGATTCGAAGGGAATCCGGATCCCCGCGGACACCCGGTTCGTCGCCGGACTGCACAACACCACCACCGACGAGGTCACGGTCTTCGTCGACGACCCGGTGCCTTCGACCCACCGGGACCTTTTGGATGGTCTCCGGAACGCGTTGGAGAAGGCGGGTGAGGCGACGCGGCGGGAGCGGGAGGCCTCCCTCGGCGTGACGAGCGCGACCGAGGAGGGACGCAGGCGGGAGTTCCGGCGGCGTGCCGGGGACATCTCCGAGGAGCGGCCCGAGTGGGGTCTCGCGAACAACGCGGCCTTTGTGGCGGCTCCACG
>CAIYXO010000705.1 GCA_903930165.1 uncultured Verrucomicrobiota bacterium
CAAGCTGCCCGCGTTCACCAAGGTCGACTGAGCCGGAATCCTCGCGATGCGATCCCACGCCAAGGCGCGAAGCCGCGACGGGGCGGCGGGAATCCCCGGTGGAACCGGCGATGCTCATCATCGTATCCCGTCATCCGTCGGCGTCTCGGCTTCTTCGCCTGAGGTCCGTCCTCCCTTCCTTTCTGCGTTTCCAACCTCACCGACATGAGATCCTCCATTCGCCTCCGGGCCGCCGCCGCCGCCGTCGCGGTCCTGTTCCTCGCCTCCGCTCCCGCCGCCTCGGCCGCGGTCCGGGCCCTGGTCGTCGGCATCAACGACTACGGCAGCGAGGAGTCGAACCTCTCGTCGTGCGTCGAGGACGCCCGTGCGATGGCCCGGCTTCTGGAGAAGACCTACGGCGTGCCGAAGGAGAACATCCGAGTGCTGCTCGACCGACAGGCCACCAGCGAGGGAATCGAGGCGGCCTTCCGGGAGACGCTGGTCAAGGGCGTCTCGGCCGACGACGAGGTCCTCTTCTACTTCAGCGGCCACGGGGCGCTGATGCCGAACCTGACCACGGTCACGGCACGTCGTGTGGACAAGGCGATGGTTCCGGCCGGGCTGCCGAAGCCGCCGTTGGCGTGGGAGAAGCTGATACCCCAGGTGCGTCTCGACGGCTGGCTGGCCGAGTCGCCGGCCCGGCGCCAGGTGGTGGTGCTCGACTGTTGCCATTCCGGGGCGCTGACCCGTTCGATGGGTTCCGATCCGGCTTTTCGCCCGAAGGTCCTCGACCTCGGTTTCAGCGCGGCGGAGGCGGCGCTGCCTTCGGGCGAGGATGCGGAACCCCTGCCGTTGGCCAAGGCCAGCGGAGGGAAGACGGTCCTGTGGATGGGCGCCTGCGAATCGCGTCAGGTCTCCTACTGCGGTCGGCCGAACAGCCTCTTCACCGGGAGGCTCCTCAAGGCGCTGCAGGCGTCGCCGAAGTCCCCCGTCCGCGACCTCTACCCGGACGTCGCCAAGGGGGTCGTGTCCGCCTCGTCGGGACTGCCGCAGGGCCCGCAGAACCCGCAGACCGAAGGCGCCACCGAGCAGCCGCTGCTGCTGGCGGCGTTGCCCGTGCCGACGTCTCCGTCACCCTCTCCGGCGACATCGACATCGACATCGACCCCAAGCACCAACCGCAACACCTCGATCTACGACTCCCTGACCTTGGCAAACCGGACGAATTCGGCGGGCGGCGCCTCGGCAACCCTCGATTCGCTCCGGATTGCGCCGACGCGGATTCTGCCGGCGTCGAACCCGTTCCTGGTTAAGGCTCGATTGGACAGGTCGGTGTACGTCACGAACGAACTTCCGGTCCTGACCGTGGAGTCGAGCGAGGACGCCTACGTGCGGGTGTTCATCGTCGCGGCCGACGCCACGCAGACGCAGATCTTCCCGAACCGCTGGCAGCCCGACAACCGGGTGCGGAAGGGGGAGGTGTTCCGGATACCCGGTGCGGCCGAGAACCGGTGGCGACTGCGGATCACCGAGCCGTTCGGGACCGAGATCGTGCTGGTGCAGGCGCGTCGGGAGCAGTTTGCCGACCTGGCGAAGGGCGCCGAGTACACGGGGCTCTTCATGGACCTCGGATCCGAGTCGCCGGCCCAGTCCCGCGCCCGCGGCATGAAGGCGGAGGAGATCGCCGGCAGTGGGGCTCCGGTGACTACCCCGTCAACGGCACCGACGGGGAGGGCCGAGGCCATGGTCTCCTATCAGGTCGTGGCCTCGCGGCCGTAGCCGTGGCTGCCAAGGCACGGATTGGAGCC
>CAIYXO010000706.1 GCA_903930165.1 uncultured Verrucomicrobiota bacterium
ATCTCGATGGGCACCGAGGGCATGAAGTACTCGCTCGTGTCCCGTGAGGTGATCGCGGACTCGATCGAGACCGTGGTCGGATGCCAGGGCTTCGACGCCTTCGTGGCCGTGGGCGGCTGCGACAAGAACATGCCGGGCTGCATCATGGCCATCGCCCGACTCAACCGCCCCGCGATCTTCGTCTACGGCGGCACGATTCTCCCGGGCACCCACGGCGGGAAGGACGTCGACCTGGTCAACATCTTCGAGGCGGTCGGCAAGAACGCGGCCGGCGCGTGCAGCGCCGAGGAGGTCGAGGCCATCGCGGAGGTCGCGATCCCCGGCGCCGGAAGCTGCGGCGGCATGTACACCGCCAACACCATGGCCAGCGCCATCGAGGCGCTCGGGATGAGCCTCCCGAACTCCTCGGCCCAGGCGGCGGTGTCCCAGGACAAGACCCTCGACTGCGAACAGGCCGGCGCCGCCGTGCTCAACCTCCTCCGCAAGGGCATCCGACCCCGCGACATCATGACCAAGAAGGCGTTCGAGAACGCCATGACCGTCGTGATCGCGCTCGGCGGATCCACCAACGCCGTCATGCACCTGATCGCCATGGCCCACTGCGCCGGCGTGAAGCTCACCATCGACGACTGGACCCGCGTCGGGAAGCGCGTCCCGGTCCTCGCCGACCTCAAGCCCTCGGGCAAGTACGTCATGGCCCGGCTCGTCGAGATCGGCGGCACGGTGCCCCTGATGAAGATGCTCCTCGACGCCGGACTCCTGCACGGCGACGTGATGACGGTCACCGGCAGGACGATGGCGGAGAACCTCCGCAACGCCCCGAAGTACCCGGAGGGACAGGACATCGTCCGCAGCCTGGACAACCCCATCAAGAAGGACAGCCATCTGGTCGTGTTCCGCGGCAACCTCTGCCCCGGTGGCGGACTGGGCAAGATCTCGGGCAAGGAAGGCCTCCAGTTCGCCGGCAAGGCGGTCGTGTTCGAGCGCGAGGAGGACGCCCTCCAGGGGATCCTCAAGGGCAAGGTGAAGGCCGGCCACGTGATCGTCATCCGCGGCGAGGGTCCGAAGGGCGGACCGGGCATGCGCGAGATGCTTTCCCCGACCAGCGCCATCATGGGCAAGGGGCTCGGCAAGGAGGTCGCCCTGATCACCGACGGCCGGTTCAGCGGCGGTTCGCACGGCTTCGTGATCGGCCACGTGACGCCGGAGTCCTTCGACGGCGGGCCCATTGCGGTGATCCGCAACGGCGACCCGATCGTCATCGACGCCAAGAAGCGCGAGATCACCCTGGGGATCCCGGCCCGTGAACTCGACGCCCGGCTCCGCAAGTGGAAGCAGCCGAAGCCGAACTACCGTCGCGGTGTCCTGGCCAAGTATGCGGCCTCCGTCAGCAGCGCCAGCGAAGGCGCCGTCACCGACCGCCAGTTCTGAACGGCCGAACGGCCCCGAACCACGCCCGACCGGACTCCCGGTCGGGCGTCTTCATTTCGCCGGGGTCTTCCGGGCCGACGCGCGCTTCTCCGCGGCGCGCAGCGCCTTCTCCCTGCGCGCCGTCTCGGCACGCAGGAGTTCCTCCGCGTTCCAGCCCCGCTCCTGGCAGGCCCGGACCCAATCGAACAGGGCCGCCGCGGTCGCCGCCTTCCCTTTCGGCTCCGGCATTGCACCCGACAGCGGCAGCGAAGCCTTCGACGCCTTCTTCACCAGCTTCTGCGCCCGCATCAGCGCCGGAAGATGACGCGGTATCCCGTCCAACGCGGAACGCCGCTCGTGCTTGGACCCGGCCTTCTCCGCCTTCTTGATCGCCTCCCAGTTCGCCCAAACCTGGTCGACGTCCTTCACCCGTACGTCGCCAAAGACATGCGGATGCCGACGCACCAGCTTGTCGACCAGCACCTGGGTGAGCCGCTCGAAGTCGAACGCCCCTCGTTCCGCGGCCAACTGCGCGTGGAAGACCACCTGCAGCAACAGGTCGCCCAACTCCTCCGCCATCTCCACGTCGTCGCCCGCCTCGATCGCGTCGACGAGTTCGTAGACCTCCTCCACCGCGTGCATCCGCAAGGACATGTGGTCCTGCTCACGGTCCCACGGACAACCGTCCGGCGCACGGAGGCCGGCCATCAGTTCCAGCAGTTGGCGGATCGGCGGCAGGCGTCGGGAGGGGGCTTTGCGCATGGGCTGGATTGGAGGTTGGAAGCGGCGCTTCGGATGGAAGTCGGGATCAAAGCACGACGAGATCGTCGCGGTGGACCACTTCGGCCCGACCGGTCTCGCGTCCACGCACCGCGGCGGCGTCGAAGCGGACGATGCCCCGCGCGAACTCGCGCCCGGCCGCGTCGCAGATCTTCACGACGTCGCCGACCGCGAACCCGCCCTCGCAGGCCGCGATCCCCGGAGCCAGCAGGCTCCGTCCCTGGTCGCGCAACGCCTTCACCGCGCCGTCGTCCACGGTGAGCGTCCCGCGGGCATGGTGGAAGAAGGCGATCCAGCGCTTGCGGCTCGGCAGGCGGCCGGACTCCGGACGGAAGAGGGTTCCGGCGGACTGGCCGCGGACGATCCGGTCGAGCACGTCGTGGCGGTGTCCGGGCGCGATCACCAGCGGGATGCCCGACCTCACCACGATCCGTGCGGCGGCGATCTTCGTGGCCATGCCGCCGGTCGCCGTGACGCTGCTGGTGCCGCCGGCCATCGCCTCGATGCGGCCGTCGATGCCTTCGACCACCTCCAGGAGCCGCGCGTCGGGCCGGCCGAAGTTCTCGATGAGCCCCTCCGCCGTGGTGAGGATCACCAGGAGGTCCGAAGGCAACAGGCTCGCGACCAGGGCCGAGAGCCGGTCGTTGTCGCCGAACTTCAGCTCCGTCACCGAGACCGCGTCGTTCTCGTTGATGATCGGGAGCACGCCGTGCTTGAGCAGCGTCAGCAGCGTGTTCCGGGCGTTGAGATGGCGCGTGTGGTCCGCCAGGTCCTCGTGGGTCAGGAGCACCTGTCCCACCGGGATCTCGTAGTGGCGGAACAGCGACTCGTACATCGCCATGAGACGGGACTGGCCCACGGCGGCACAGGCCTGTCGCTCCGCGACGCTCGGCGGCCGCGACTCGTAGCCCAGGACCCCCATGCCGGCACCGACCGCGCCGGACGTGACCAGCACCACCTCGTGTCCGGCCGACCGGAGCCGCGCCATCTGCGCGACCAATTGGGCGAACTGGACCAGATCCGGGCGCTTGGTGGCGTCGGTCAGGACGCCGGTGCCCAGCTTCACGACGATCCGGCGGAACGATGTAGGCGCGGTGGAACGCACCGGTGAAGACTGGCAGAGACGCCCCGGCGGGCCAATGGCCGAGTCGGAGACCCGGCCCGGGTTTTTTCGCATTGCACCGGACACGGCGGCGACGACCAGACTCTCCCATGTCGCTCCGCGTCCTGATCGTCCCGGACAAGTTCAAGGGCACCCTCACCGCCCGCGCCGCCGCCGAGGCGATCGCCACGGGATGGATGGCGGCGCGTCCGATGGACGACCTGGAGATGGTTCCGATGAGCGACGGCGGCGACGGCTTCGGGGCGATCATGGCCGAACTGCTGGGTGCGGAGGAACGGACCGTGGAGACCGAGGACGCCGCCCATCGGCCGCTGAAGGCGACCTGGTGGTTCGATCCCGCCTCGGGCCGGGCCATCATCGAATCCGCCTCGATCGTCGGACTCGCGCTGCTTCCGCCGGGACGCTTCCACCCTTTCGAACTGGACACGGTCGGCCTGGCCGCCGCGTTTCGGGCGGCGCTCGCGGCCGGCGCCTCGGAGATCCTCGTGGGCATCGGCGGCAGCGCCACCAACGACGCGGGATTCGGCCTCGCACGCGGACTGGGCTGGGAGTTCTGCGACGCCTCGGAACGGCCCATCGAGAAGTGGATCCAGCTCGACCGCCTGCACCACTGGTTCCCGCCGTCCGAGCTGCCGACCTGCCCGGTGACGGTGGCGGTGGACGTCGACAATCCGCTGCTTGGCGCGCAGGGATGCAGCCGTGTGTACGGTCCCCAGAAGGGCCTGCGGGCCGAGCAGGCTCCGATGGCCGAGAACGCCCTGCGACGTCTCGCGGAACTGGCGGCCGCCGAACGGGGCTTCGACCTCGCCAGCGAACCCGGTGCGGGCGCGGCGGGCGGATTGGGCTTCGGCCTGCGGCTGTTCCTCGGCGCCACCCTGGAATCCGGTTTCGGAATCTTCTGCCGGCAGGCGAACCTCGAGGAACGCATCGCCACCGCGGACCTCGTGATCACCGGCGAGGGGGCCATCGACCGGCAGACCTACATGGGCAAGGGAACCGGCCAGGTCGCCCAACTCTGCCAACGCCACGGTGTCCGCTGCATCGGTCTCGCCGGCATGACCGAGGGGCTGCAGGTCGGTGCCGGACAGCAGCGGCTCTTCCATCTGGTGGCCGGGATGTCCCCCACCCTGACCAGCCCGGTCGAGGCCAAGTCCAAGCCTTCCCTGTGGCTCGGACGTCTCGCCGAGAAGGTGGGCCGCGAGTTCCTCGGCTGAACCGCGGACCACGCACGCTTCCTGCGTGATTCCGGCCGATTCGCCGGACTACAATCCTCTCCACATGACCATCCTGGACACCATCGTTGCCCAGAAGCAGATCGAGGTTGCCCGCCTTCCGGTCGGCGCGGTCCCGACATCACGGCTGCGCGAGGCGGTCAGGAACCGCGGGGACGGCGTCCGAGACTTCGTCGGCGCCCTCCGGAACCCGAGACGCGGCGACGTCGGACTCATCGCGGAGGTCAAGAAGGCCTCGCCCAGCCTCGGGGTGATCCGCGCCGACTTCGATCCCGTCCGCATCGCCCGGGACTACGAACAGGCCGGCGCGAGCTGCCTTTCCGTGCTGACGGACGAGAAGTTCTTCCAGGGAACGCTGGGCTACCTCCGGGAAATCCGCGCCGCCGTGGGCCTTCCCCTGCTCCGCAAGGACTTCATCATCGACGAACGCCAGATCCTCGAGGCGATCGAATGGGGTGCGGACGCGATCCTCTTGATCGTCGCGATCCTCACGGACGAGCAGATCGCCCACTTCCACGCCCTCGCGGACGCCGCGGGGCTGGCCGTCCTGGTCGAGGTCCACGACGAGGCGGAGATGGTGCGTGCGCTCCGCTGCGGTGCGCGGCTCGTGGGGGTGAACAACCGCGACCTGAAGAGCTTCCGGGTGGACCTGGCCACCACGGAACGGCTCGCCCCGATGCTCTTCTCCGCGGACGACGGCGTCGAACGACTCCTGGTCGGCGAAAGCGGCATCCACGTCCGGGCCGACGTGGAACGCCTGATGCGCGTCGGCGCCCGCGCGATCCTCGTCGGAGAGTCGCTGATGAAGACCGGCGACCTTCCCGCGAAGGCCGCCGAACTGCTCGGAACCGGCCCGCTTCCGGCCTGACGCCGCCCCTGAACGGAGGGGATCAACAACCAAGGGTGCGAAGGATGCGGAGAGGAGAAGTCTGAGCGTGACGCTGCGGAAGGAACCGGCACGCGAAGCCGCAAAGCCGCAGGGGAGCGGGGACTTCGTACGTCAGCGTTTCCTCCGAGGGCTCCGCGTCTCCGCGTGCAGCCCTCCTGCCCCCTTGGAACGGCTCAGTCGCGCTTCTCGCCGGACAGGGCCTTGATGGTGACGATGCGGCCCTTGGACATGCGCTTGATGGTCAGCTTGAGCTCGATGTTGCCGGAGGTGAGCTTCTCGAAGTCCGCCACCGAAAGAACCGGCTGCTCATTCACGTGGGTGACGAGCTCGAAGGGCTTCACCCCGCCGACGCTGGCCCGCCCGCCGGGCTCGATGCGGGAGACGACCACGCCCGGATCGCCGGCGGGCCGCTGCAGGTAGCGACGGACGTCGTAGGTGAGTTCCCGCACGGTGATCCCGAGGCTCTCGGACTTGTAGCGCGGCGCCGCCTCGTAGTGGGAGGGACCCGGCTCGACCGTGAACTCCTTCGAGACGAGTCGGCCATCGTCGATGAACTCGGCCGTGAACCGGGAACCGAATCCGAGGTCGGTCAGGGCGCGCGTGAACGAGGTCTCCACCGGCGGCCACGGGGTCGGGATGCGTTCGAAGAACTGGTCGCGGATCTCGTCGAGCCGTTCCCAGGGGAAGCCTTGGGCGCGTGCGAAATCCTCCTCCAACTGGACCTCGATCGGGATCGGCTGGAGCGGCGAGCGCAGGCGCAGGAGCACCATGCCCGGCTTGATGCCGGCGCGGGCGGCCGGTGAGTCCGCATGGACAAACGTGATCAGGCCTCCGGACTGTCCGTCACGGGTCTGGTCCGAGACGTTGTTGGCCCGGGCCAACTCCCGCGACAACGGCTGCATCTCGACCCCGAGCCAAGCGAGCCGGTTCTCGTCGGCCTCCGCCACGGGGACGTTCGCCGGGTCCGCGGTTCCCGGGACCCCTTGAACCGCGGCGAACAGCTGCCGTGCGGTGGTCAGGAGTCGGCTTTGGCCGCCGCCTTCACGTCCGGGATTCCGGTCCCTGCGGACGATGGGCATGGCGTGGAGACGGCCTTCCGGAGTGAAGAGGAAGGCGTCCTTCACCTCGGTGTCCGAAAGCTCGGGATAGGCCTCGAGCCGGGTCCCGACGCGGACGCCCGCGATGCGGGACAGATGGAAGTAGGAGATCTTCGTCTCCCCCTGGAGATCGATGTCGGCACGCAGCAGC
>CAIYXO010000707.1 GCA_903930165.1 uncultured Verrucomicrobiota bacterium
CACGTCCACTTGGGGCCAGCTCCCAAGTGGAGCCGGTTCATCCCGAAGACGGAGTCGTCGAGGGATCCGTGGCCCATGCCTTCTCCCGCCTCAACGAGGCGAGAGGCGACAGCCCAGGGCGACGCCCTGGGGACCTGGCCATCGACGGATCTCAAAGCCCTGAAGGGGCGCCACAAACGGCCGCCATTCAACCGGCCCGCCCCGACGGGATGCACTGCCTGGGTTCCGCCCTTTCAGGACTTGGAACCCGGACGGACCACAAGTCCCAGGGCGTTGCCCTGGGCTTTCGCCTTTCGCCCCGTTGGGGCGCCAAGCGGCTCGGATCGGGCAAGGAATGTGGCGGCTGCGGCTTCCCAAGGGGGCTTGGGAACCGGTAGTCTCCGCCCGCTTCCCATGGGTCTCCTGCACCAAAACTGCGCCGGCATGCCGCGCCGCGATTTCCTCCAGGTGGGACTGGGCGGGATGCTCGGATTGGGGCTCTCGGACATCCTTCGGTTGAACGCGGCGACAGCGAAGCCGCAGTCGGTTCCCCAGGTGGCACCGCCGGCCGGCACGAAGCCGGTCAACTGCATCCTGATCTGGCTCGACGGTGGGCCTTCCCACTACGAGACCTTCGATCCGAAACCCGACGCGCCCGCGGAGATCCGCGGCAACTTCAAGCCGATCCCCACGGCGGTCCCCGGGATCCACTTCAGCGAGGCCGTCCCCGAGCTGGCGAAGGTGGCGGACCGCTTCACGGTCGTGCGCTCGATCTGCCATCGCGATCCGAACCACGGCGGCGGCAACCACTACATGATCACCGGCGCCCCGACGCCGGTGCCCGTCGCCTGCGGCGCCTTCGTCACGTTCCATCCCTCCTTCGGCTCGGTGGTGTCCTGGACGCGCGGCCAACAGGCGGGCCTGCCTCCCTACGTCTCCATCCCGTCGGTGACCCGCAGCGGAGGCCCGAACTTCCTCGGGGGACGCCACGCGCCGTTCGTCATCGACGGTTCGCCGAACTCCGGCTCGTTCAAGGTCCGCGACGTGGTCCTGCCCCCCGGTGTCAGCGACGCCCGCGCGGCGTCCAGACGCGATCTCCGCACGGCCCTCGACGGCATGCGCCGCCACACGGACAAGGTCATGGAGGATCCGGCGGTCACCTTCGACGAATACCTCCAGCAGGGCGTGCAGCTGGTGATGTCTTCGCAGGCCCAGGCGGCGTTCGACATCCATCGCGAGGACGCCAAGGTGCGCGACCGCTACGGTCGGAACGACTTCGGCCAACGCCTGCTGATGGCCCGCCGGCTGGTCGAGGTCGGCGTCTCGTGGATCACCGTCAACTCGGGCGGCTGGGACCACCACACGAAGCTGTTCGACGCCTACAAGGGCGACCAGGTGCGGAACATGGACCGCGGTGTGGCGGCCTTGATCGCGGACCTCGACGAACGCGGCCTGCTCGACTCGACCCTCGTGGTGCTGCTCGGAGAGTTCGGCCGCACTCCGAAGGTGAACAAGGATGCGGGCCGCGACCACTGGCCGCACGCGATGTCGGTGCTGATGGCCGGGGCCGGATGCCCGCGCGGCGCGATCGTCGGCGCAACCGACGCCAAGGGCTACGCGGCCTCGGAAAGCGTCTACCGCCCCGAGGACTTCGCCGCCACGCTCTACACGAAGATGGGCATCGACCCGAACCAGGTGCTCCACACCAACACCGGACGTCCCGTCCCGCTGGTGAGCAACGGCCGTCGGATGCGCGAGCTCTTCGCGTGACCTGCGCCCGATGAGAAGTCCCGGCCAGCGAATCCATTCCCGCAGCATGGCCCATCCAAGGGGAACGGCGCACCGCTCAACGTGGTTCCTGGCAGGCGCCCTCTGGGCGGGCCTTTCGGCGCTCACGGGCGCCGTGCCGGTCCTCGAGCAGCTGCATCCGCCGGCGATCCAGGTCGGCACCACACGCGAGATCACCGCGGTCGGGAAATTCGACCCCTGGCCGACCACGACGTGGGTCTCGGGCGACGGACTGCGGGTGGAGGCGCTGGAGGAAAAGGGCCGTCTCCGCGTGACCGTGGCCACGAACGCGGCGACGGGGCCGCGGCTGATCCGCCTCTTCAACGCCGAGGGAGCCAGCGCGCCGCGGTTCCTGCTCGTGAGCGGCGACCCCCAGACCGACGAGCTGGAGCCCAACGACGACTTCCGCAATCCACAGCTGGTCCCGACGCTGCCGGCTTCGGTGAACGGACGCCTGGAGAAGAACGGCGACGTCGACGTCCTCGCCGTCGAACTCGCAGCCGGCCAGACGCTGGTTGCCGCCGTCGAGGCCCATGTCTGGATGTCCCCGGTCGACGCCGTGCTGCGGGTGCTCGGTCCCGACGGGAACCAGGTGGCATGGAACCACGACGACGGCCGCACCCTCGACCCGTTCCTCGCCTTCACGGCACCCCTCAGTGGGCGATACGGCGTGCAGGTGTTCGGCTTCGCGCACCCCGCCGACTCCGACATCCGCTTCACCGGAAACGCCCGCTGCGTGTACCGGCTGCTGCTGACGACGGGGCCCGCGATCTCCCACACCCGGCCACTCGGAGTCCGGCGAGGCGTCCCGAACCGGCTGCTGATCGACGGGTGGAACCTCCCCGGCGCGAGGCCGCAGGAGTTCGTCTTGGACGGAGCGGTCCTGAAGGAAGGCGTCGGAAGGACCGAGTGGCGGCCGCCGGGCTTCCATCTGCCGTTCGAACTGGCCGTCGGGGATGGGGAGGAAGACGTCGAGTCCGAGCCCAACGACCTCGCCACCTCCGCGGGACGTCTGCGCATCCCGGGTGCGGTGACGGGGGATCTCAACGCGGCGGGAGACCGCGACCGGTATCGTTTCGAGGCGAAGAAAGGCGAGCGTCTGCGCCTGTCGGTGAAGGCGGCGGCCTTCGGATTCCCGTTGGACGCCTGGCTGGCGGTGGAGGGTCCGGACGGCAAGGAGCTGGCGCGGCAGGACGACTCGGTCGGCAGCGATCCGGTTATCGAGTGGTCCGCGCCCTCGGACGGCGTCTTCGTGGCCGCTGTGGGAAGCCTGCTTCAGAAGGGAGGCGACTCCTTGAGATACCGCATCGAGGCGGTCCGGAGCCGGCCGGAGTTCAAGGCCACCGTGCCGGAGAGCGTCTTCGCGATCACACCGGGAGCCACCAACGAGATCAAGGTGACCCTGGCGAAGAGCGGCGGCTTCGAGGCGCCGATCCGGCTGACGGCGGAAGGACTCCCGCAGGGGATCAGCGTCTCGGTCGCGGAAGCGGGTCCGAAGGAATCCGAGGCCGTGATGAGGCTGGTGGCCGCCGCCGATGCCAACCCGACGAACGGAACCTTCCGCATCGTCGTCGCGGGAGGAGACCCGGAGGTGCGGACGGCCGCACTGCACGAGCTGGTCAGCAGCGGGGAGAACAACGGCGTGCCGCAGGGTTTCCGGCGCCTGAAGATCGAGGCCGTGGAGGACCTTTGGCTCACGGTCACGCCGCCGCCTCCGGCCAAGGAAGCCGCCAAGGCGCCCTGAGCCATCGCAAGCCGGATTCGTAAGACCCGATCGGAAGCCGACCTCGCGCAGAACCGCAAAGACGCTGGAGAAAGGCTTTGGGGGCGCGTCCACTTCGCGGCTTGGCGCCTTGGCGTGAGGCTCCCTTCTTCGGGATCTGGCGGAACCGGAGTCGGACCGAGATCAGGAGTATCGGACCAAGGGGGTGCCGTCGATGCGCAGGGCCAGGTTGATCGGGTCGCCGATGGAGACCGTGCCGTTCGCCACCTGGTAGGCCCAAACCTCGAAGTAGCTGGGGACCGCGTGGCCGTAGATCGTCGCGAACGCCCCGTCCACCGCGTCGCAGCCATGGGACATCTTCACGCGGCCGATGCGGGGCACGTTGAACCGGGGATCGAAGGTGTACCACTGGCTTCCGAGGTAGACCTCGCAGTAGGCGTGGAAGTCCATCGCCGAGCCGGGATCGAGGAACCCGATGTCGGGGAGGTGTCCGGTGACGTAGCGCGCCGGGAGGTTGAAGGCCCGGCACAGGGCGATCGCGAGATGGGCGAAGTCGCGGCAGACGCCGTGGCGGCGCTCGAGCACCTCCGAGGCCGACAGGTCGGGACGGCCGGATCCGAAGCGGTACTCGATGTTGTGGTGGACCCAGTCGCAGATCGCCTTCACCCGCTCGATGCCGTGTGGCACGAGGCCGAAGTGGTTCCAGGCGAAATCGCGGAGCTTGTCCGAGTCGCAGTAGCGGCTGGGAAGCGTGTAGCGGAGGACGTCGGCGGGAAGCTGGTCCACCGAGGGGACCGGGGTGGACTCGGGGCAGTAGTCGGGCAGCGAGGAGACGGCGACGAGGGCGTCATGCCGGATCACGTTGCGTCCGGGCATCATCACCGAGCGCCAGGTGAGGTTGCCGTGGCTGTCCTGGAACTCGTAGGCGGGCTGGCCGATGCCGAACGAGAGGCTCTCCTGGACGACGAGCACGTGGCCCTCCAGCCGCGGACGCAGCACGAGCAGCATCGGGGTCGGATGCGTGACGTCGTAGGAGAGGTGGCAGCCGATGCGGAGCGTGACGTTGAGCGGGATCCAGTTCATGGCGACGGCCCGCGCAGGGAGGCCGTCGTCCGGAACGGTTCCGGACGTGAAGGCGCCCGGATTTGGGTCTGGTCCGATCCAGCGGACAAGCGGTGGTCCTGTCGAGGACGAAGCCCCGACCAGCGGGCAAGGTTCGCCGGTGGAATCCGGTGGAAGTCGGCCTCCCAGGGCGGAAGGCGGGTTGAGGAAGTTGGGAGGAAGTCCATCAAGCGGTACCGCGGCGATCCGGGGTATGGAGTTCCGGCTTCAGCCGGCTCCGGTGTTTTCCTCCTGTGGGTCTCTAGGATCGGACGATGCCGCCTCCGGGGGTAGACCTCGGGGACCCAGACCGGCTGAAGCCGGGACTCCGTTCCCCGGAGTTTCCGTCCGCGGTCTCCGCATCTCCGCGTGCGACCTCGGGGGATGGCTGTGATCCCGCTTCGGGAATCCGGCGGCTTCCTACCCGCTCCCCAGCGGCTGGGCGGCTGGGCGCGCGGATCCCTTCCGCATCGTTGGCTATTTCGACCCGACCAGGAACGGAAGACGGGAGGGTTGGACCTCGATGCGCACCGGCGTGTGGCCGAGCACCTCGCCGTCCACGGCCACCGACTGCGGCGGCGTCCCGTCGATCTCCATCGAGGTCGCGGGGAAGTAGCGGACGAGCGGATGGGAAACGTGGGTTCCGCGGACAAGCCGCAGGAACTGGCGGGCCACCTCGAGTCGGCCCGTGGCGCGGATCAGGC
>CAIYXO010000708.1 GCA_903930165.1 uncultured Verrucomicrobiota bacterium
AACCGGCGGACATCGGGGCGTTCGAGGAGGATCCGTCGCCGGAGGCGTATCGGCGCCGGGTCGACGCGATGCTGGCCTCCCGGCACCATGGCGAGCGCTGGGGGCGGTGGTGGCTGGACGCGGCGCGCTACGCGGATTCCAACGGCTACAGCGTGGATTCCCCACGCTCCATGTGGCCCTACCGGGACTGGGTCGTCGAGGCCCTCAACCGGGACCTGCCATTCGACCGGTTCGTCACCGAGCAGTTGGCCGGCGACCTGATCCCCGGGGCCACGGCGTCGCAGCGGGTGGCAACGGGCTTCCACCGGAACACCCAGATCAACCAGGAGGGCGGGGTGGACCCGGAGCAATTCCGGATCGAGTCGGTCTTCGACCGGGTGGCCACCACCGGCACCGTGTTGCTGGGCCTTTCGGTGGGCTGCGCCCAATGCCATGACCACAAGTTCGATCCGTTGACCCAGCGGGACTACTACGGGCTCTTCGCGTTCCTCAACGACCAGGAGGAGCCCACGATGGAGGTGCCCGGGACGGAGGTCGAAGCCGGGGACCGGAAGGGGAAGCGGGCGGCCACGACCTTGGTGCTGGAGGAGCGGGCGACCCCGCGGGAGACGCGGCGCTACGTGAAGGGCGACTTCACGCGTCCCGCGGAGCCGGTCCCGCCTGGGACGCCGGCGGCCCTGCCTCCGATGCGCGGCGTGCCCGAGGGGCGGCGCGCCAACCGGCTGGACCTGGCGCGCTGGCTCGTCTCGCCCGAACAACCGCTTCTGGCGCGGGTCACCGTAAACCGGGTGTGGCAGGTGTACTTCGGGAAGGGACTCGTGGAGACGGAGAACGACTTCGGCACCCAGGGCACGCCGTCGTCCCATCCCGCGCTGCTCGACTGGCTCGCGGTCGAGTTCGTGGAGTCGGGCTGGAGCCTCAAGCACCTGCACCGCCTGATCGTCACCTCCGAGGCCTACCAGAGGTCCTCGGACTGGCGTCCGGACCTGGCGGACACCGACGCCCGCAACCTGATGCTGGCGCGGCAGACGCGACTGCGTCTCGACGCGGAATGGATCCGGGACGTCGCGCTGGTCGCCGGCGGACTGCTGGACCGGACGATCGGCGGCCCGCCGGTGTTTCCGCCGCAGCCGGAGGGCCTTGGGGCCTTCACGCAGAACAGCCGTCCTTGGAAGGCCAGCACCGGCGGGGACCGCCACCGCCGCGGGCTCTACACGAGCCTCCAGCGTTCGACGCTGCATCCGGCGCTGGCGGTGTTCGACGCGCCGGACACCTTCACGGCCTGCACCCGGCGGATGCGGAGCAACACGCCGCTGCAGGCGCTGACCCTCCTGAACGACGCCCAGTTCCACGAGATCGCCTCCGCGCTGGGGCGTCGGATGTCCGCGGCTCCGGGCGCGGTGGAACGGCGGATCGCGGACGGCTTCCTACGCTGCACCGGCCGGCGTCCGAGTGCGGAGGAAACGTCCCGGCTGGCGGCGCTGCATGCGGCCGAGCTCGGTGCCGGGGCCACCGGGGAGGCGGCATGGACGGCGGTGGGGCGGGTGCTGTTGAACCTCGACGAGACCATCAACCGTGAATGAGATCCTGAATCCGGAGGACCACCTCGCCCAGACCACGCGTCGGCACTTCTTCAGCCGCTGCGCCATGGGCCTGGGGGGAATGGCATTGGGCTCCCTCCTGGCGGACGGCGCCTCCACGGAGCCCTTGGCCGCCCGACGGGGGCATCATCGGCCGAAGGCGAAGTCGGTGATCTTCCTGTTCATGGCCGGGGGACCGAGCCAGCTGGAGCTGTTCGACCACAAGCCGCGCCTGAACGAGCTGAGCGGCCAGCCCATCCCGGACTCGCTCATCGAGGGCAAGCGGTTCGCGTTCATGGACTCGTCGTTCAAGAACAAGTCCACCCTGCTCGGGACGCGCCGGAGCTTCCGGCAGCACGGCGGTTCCGGAGCGTGGGTGAGCGACCTCTATCCCCACACGGCCGGGGTGGTGGACGACCTGGCGATCCTGAAGACCTGCGCGACCGACCTCTTCAACCACGCGCCGGCGAAGCTGTTCATGAACACGGGCAGCGGGCAGTTCGGTCGTCCCTCGATGGGTGCGTGGACCACCTACGGCATCGGCAGCGAGTCGCGGGACCTGCCGGGCTTCATGGTGTTGCAGAGCGGCCCGCGTGGTCCGCGCGGCGGGGCGGTGAACTGGTCCAGCGGCTTCCTGCCGACCGTGCACCAGGGCGTGCCCCTGCGCGGCACCGGCGATCCGGTCCTCAACCTGGGAAATCCCCCGGGCGTGTCGGCGGCCTCCCAGCGCAGGGTGCTGGACACGCTGGGCGAACTGAACCTGCGACGGGCCGCCGAGACCGGGGATCCCGAGATCGCCACGCGCATCGCGGCCTATGAGATGGCCTACCGCATGCAGTCGAGCGCCCCCGAGCTGATGGACCTGAAGGGCGAGACCGCGGCGACGTTGGCGTTGTACGGTTGCGAGCGGGAGAAGCCGAGCTTCGCGCGGAACTGCCTCCTCGCCCGAAGGCTGGTGGAACGGGGCGTCCGCTTCGTGCAGTTGTACCACACCAACTGGGAGTCCCACGGCGGTCCCGGCGAGACGCTCGAGGACGACCTCGCCCGTGTCTGCCGCGAGACCGACCGGGGTTGTGCCGCGTTGGTCCGCGACCTGAAGTCCCGCGGGCTGTTGGACGACGTCCTGGTCGTCTGGGGAGGCGAGTTCGGCCGGACGCCGATGGGCGAGACCCGGGAGAAGACCGGCCGCAACCACCACATCGACGCCTTCACCATGTGGTTCGCCGGCGCCGGCATCCGGCCCGGACAGGTCATCGGGGAGACCGACGAACTGGGATTCGGTCCCGTCTCCGACCGGGCGCACGTCCACGACATCCACGCCACCCTGCTGCACCTGTTGGGGCTCGACCACAAGCGCCTGACCTACCGCTTCCAGGGCCGGGACTACCGGTTGACCGACATCTCGGGCGAGTTGATCACACGGCTGATGGCCTAGCCTTCACGGAACGATGCGGGAGGAGAAGGGACCGACCTCACGCGAACGCGCCCGGACGCGGAGCGGGACGCCGGATCCCGAATCGGGAAGGGGATCACCGTTTGGTTCGCGTTTCCGCCTCGTGGGTCGGGCTGTTTTCGCCTGCATTCCCAGCGGCCTTGCGGCTTCGCGTGCCAATCCCTTGTGCATCGGTCCGGATAAGGCAAACCGGGAATCAGGAACCGTGGATCACGAATTCCCAGGCTTCTCCGGCGACCTTCCTCCAGCCCCTTTCCGGCCGAGGAGCTGCTCGACGGCGTCGATCAGGTCGGTGCGCGAGTAGGGCTTGCGGAGGACACGGCAGTCGGCGGGGCGCTCCGAGGCGGGAGGCAGGCTGGTTCCGCTGAAACCGGTGATGAACAGCACCGGCAGCGTGGGAACCCGCGCGCGGATCTCGCGGACCGCCTCGGGGCCGGACATCCCGGGCATCATCACGTCCATGACCACCAGCGAGAAGAGGTCCGGGTTGTCGGACACGGCGCGGATGGCCTCCGCGCCTGAGGAGGAGGCGACCACGGTGTAGCCGGCGCCTTCGAGGATGAGCCGGCCGGCCTTCCGGACGCCCGGTTCGTCGTCGCAGAACAGGATCGAGCCGCGGCCCGGGGCCCGTCGGAGCGAGCTGTCCGAGGGATTCGACTCGGAGCAGTCGGCGAGGGTCGGGAAGTAGACCTCGAAGACGGTCCCGCGACCCGGGGTGCTGTCCACCCGGAGGAAACCGTCGTGCTGCTGGACGTTGCCGTAGACCACGGAGAGGCCGAGTCCGGTGCCCTTGCCCTGGGGTTTGGTGGTGAAGAACGGCTCGAAGATCCGGTCCAGGACCTCGGGATCGATGCCGCAGCCGGTGTCCTTGACGGAGAGCCGGACGAAGCGGCCCGGCCGGGCCCATGCGGGAGTGCCGGATCCGACGAACTCGGACTCCCCGGTGCCGATCTCTAGCCGGCCCCCGGAAGGCATCGCATCGCGGGCGTTCACGGCGAGGTTGAGCAGGACCTGGTCGATCAGACCGGCGTCGCCGAGGATCGGAGGCAGGTTCGCGGCGCCGTTGAAGACTACCTGGATGTCGGCGCCGAGCAGTCGCCCGAGCAGGCGGGTGGAGTTCTCGACCACCTCGTTGAGGAGGATCTGGCGCATTTCCACCTCGTGCTTGCGGCTGAAGGCGAGCAGTTGGCGGGTCAGTTGGGTGGCCCGGCCGACGGTGCGCCCGATCTCGACGAGGTGTTCGTCGCGTTCCCGGTCCGGTCCGTCGAGGCGGGCCAGTTCCGCGAAGCCGCCGATGGCCTGGAGGAGGTTGTTGAAGTCGTGGGCGACGCCACCGGCGAGGCAGCCGATCGCCTCCATCTTCTGGGCTTCGCGCAGTTGGCGTTCCAGTGCCGCCTGCTTCTCCCGCGCCGCGACCCGCTCGGAGATGTCGCGGACGAATCCGATGACGTAGCCGTCCGTGTCGAGCGAGGTGGTGGAGATGTCCACCTCGACCGGGAGCAGGGTCCCGTCCCGGCGACGCTGGCGGGACTCGAAGGTGAGGTGGCCCGCGCGGCGGATCCGCTCGTATTGTTCCTTCCAGTCGAGGGGCCGGTCCGGCGCGGCGATGTCGCCGGCCCGGAGTCCCAGCAGTTCCTCGCGGGAATAGCCGAGCATGCGTTCCGCGGCGGCGTTGGCGTCGAGGAAACGGCCGTCCGCGGGGTGGAGCACATAGATGCCCTCGCGGGAGGCGTCCAGCAGGCGCCGGAAGAGCAGTTGCTTGCGGACGGCCTCGGTGCGTTCGTGGAGGAGGGCCTCGTCCCGCGCCAACGCCTTCCGGCGCGACGTGAGGCGGCGGTTCTCGGAGCGATTGGCGAACGCAGCCGCGGCCAAGCCGAGGATGAGGAGGGCGGAGGCCTGGAACCAGCGGGTCTCCCAGAGTGCGGGATGTTCGGTGAGGAGGAGGGTGGCCTCGACCGGGTCCAGCACGCCGCCGGCAGAGACGGTGCGGACGCGGAACGGATGTTCCCCCGCCGGCAGGCCGTCCAGTTCCACCTCCCTGCGGCCGCCGTTGTCCACCCAGTCGGGATCCAGTCCCTCGATGCGGTACTCGAATCCGATGAGGTGCGGCGCCGCGGTGTCGAAGGCGGTGAAACGGACCAGGATCCTGCGGCTTCCGCGCGGGATCTCCAGGCGCCGGATGCCCCCGCCCGGGCTGAACTCCACGACCCGACGCTTTCCGGACGGGTCGGTGTACGAGACTTCCTCGAAACGCAGGCCGAGGCTCCGGCGGTCCGGGGCCAGGCGGCCCGGGTCGACGGTGGCGACGCCCCGGATGGTTCCGAACCAGAGGCTCCCGCCGGGCAGCACGGCTGCGGCCGGAGGGAATTCGCTGAACGGCACTCCGTCCAGCCTTGTGAACCAGCGGTGCGGCAACCGGTCGGTCGTCGAGTCGCAGGCGCGGTTGAGGTCGTCCAGCGACAACGCCAGCAGCCCACCCGCCGCCGACGCCCACAGGTGCCCGGAGCCGTCCGCCAACATCCGGATGACCCCTTCCGGCACGAACGGCCGCACCGGGGAGACCGGCCGGATGCGTCCATCCTTCAGCCGCGCGAGCCCACGGTCGGTGGCGATCCACAGCGTCCCGGTCCGGTCCATGCAGAGCGCCCGCACCGACTCCGAGGGCAGGCCGTCGCCGAAACCCATCCGGCGGACCGAGTCGCCGTCGAGGATGAAGAGTCCCCGGACCCGGGATCCGGCGTAGATCGGTCCGCCCTCCGGCGCCTGCGCGAAGCTCCGGATCTCCGCGAGACCATCCTCTGCCCGTCCGTGGCGGCGCCATTCCCCGCCTTCGTGGACCATCAGTTCCTTGCTGAATCCGGCCCAGACCCGTCTCCGGTGGTCGATGAAAAGCTCGGTGCGGTTCTCGTACCGGCCCACGGTGTCCACGGGCTGATGCTGTTCGATCCGACCTTGGAACAGGTGGACGACGATCCCGCTGTTCACCCCGGCCCAGTAGTCGTCTTCGCCGGCGCGGGCGAGGGAGGTGACGAAGCGCTGGTCCCGAAGGAAGGGCTGCCAGTGGGGTTCGACGGGGCGCTCGAAGCGGCGGCCGTCCCAGCGGAAGACGCCCTCGCCCTGGGCGGACACGAGCACCGAGCCGTCCGGCTCCGCCAGGATCGCCTGGATCGAAGGCTGGGGAAGGCCGTGTTCGGTGCCGAGACCGTCCACGACGGCGCGGATGAGGCGGACGAGACCGCCGCCGCTGGTGCCGACCCATAGGACGCCTTGGCGGTCCTCGAACACGAACCGCACGTCGTTGACCGGGAGACCGGTCGTGGTGTCGAAGCGGAGAACGGAGCCGTCCTTCGCGACGCGGGCCATGCCGCTGGTGTTGCCGCAGACCCAGACGGCCCCCTCGGAGTCCTCGGTCATCGACCAGACGGTTCCGGCCCAGTCCCCGAAGGGCCGCCGTTCGACCACCGCGCCGCCCTTGCGCAGGACCAGTTCCCGGCCGGTCAGGAGCCAGCGTCCGCCGTCGCGTCCCGGGCAGGCGCCGATCACCACGTCGCCGGCCTCGCCGAGCGGGGAGGGTACCCGGACCCAGCGTCCGTCCAGGAGCTCATACGCGGCATCGAGGCGAAGGGCGAGCAGGCGTCCGGAGACGGAGTCCGCCAACTGGATGCCCTCGTTGTCGGGTTCCGGGACCCGGGGCAGGGTCTCCCAACGGTTGTTTCGGAAGCGGAGGACGTCCCTCTGGAATGTCACCGCGAGCAGTGCGCCGTCCACGCTTTCGAACCACGAGCGGACGAATTGTCCCGTCGGCCAGCCGGTGTCGAAACCCTGGTTGGCCGGCACCCCGGACGGTCCGACCACCGTGGGCCCGCGGTAGGTGCTGACCCAGATCCGGTTCAGGCGGTCGCGGAACAGGTTGACGACGCCGTCGTCGGGAAGCCCGGGGGTGGAGGAGTTCCAGTGCCCCTTCATCCGCTCGCCGTCGAAGCGCACGAGGCCGTTGAAGGTGCCGAACCAGAGGTAGCCCGCCTCGTCCTGTGCCATCGCGGTGGCGGAGGAGTCGGGACGCTCCAGAGTGGATTCCCAGACCCGCATCCGCCAGCCGTGGAGGGTGCGGGCGGACCGGTTGGACGTCGTCCGCTGGAACGGCTCCGCCGCCCGCAGGCCGGCCAGTGCGAAAAGGGTCGACGCGAGGAGGATGGCGAGACGTTTCAGGATGGTCGTTCTCCCTGGCATGTCGTTGGCGCGGCCGACCGGACGGGGTCGGGACGCCGGGCTGCTTCCATGAGGACCCGGCCCGGCAAGGAAGGCAAACCCGGGAATCGTCCGCCCCGGGGCACGGGAAGGGCCGGCGCGCGGTTCCTCATGGGGTCGGCGCAAACGATCATCGCTTCCACACGTCTTCCAGTTAGCATTTCCATCCTTCCTGAGTTCATGAGACCGAACCTCGTTCCCATTCCTCTGTTGGTCGCCGCGGCGTTGCCGCTTTCCGCCGCCGTCCAGGACCTCCGGCCCAAGCCCGGGCTTGGGCCGCTTCCCTATGCTCCATCGGAACATCCGCTCCCGAACTACATCGCGGGCGAGAAATGGGGCACCGAAGGCGAGCGGATCATGCGGATGCAGACCCCCCTGTCGCCGGCCGACTCCGCGGCCCGGGTGGTGCTCCGCGACGGATTCCGAGCCGACCTGTGGGCGGCCGAACCGGACATCCTGAAGCCCATCACCATGACCTTCGACGAGCGGGGCAGGCTGTACATCGCCGAGACGATGGACTACCCGAACGAGCTTCGTCCGCCGGGCCAGGGCAGGGACCGGATCAAGGTCTGCGAGGACACCGACGGGGACGGCCGGGCGGACAAGTTCACCGTCTTCGCCGAGGGTCTCTCCATCCCGACCGGACTCTGCGCGGCCAACGGCGGACTGGTGGTGATCGAGGGCGGCAGGACGCTTTTCCTGCGCGACGCGGACGGCGACGGCCGGGCGGAGGAGCGGCGTGTGCTGTTCTCCGGATGGGACATGGGCGACACCCATGCGACCGCGAGCAACATCCGCTACGGCCACGACAACTGGATCTGGGGCGTGGTCGGCTACAGCGGCTTCGACGGCGAGGTCGGCGGTCGGCGCCACCGTTTCGGCATGGGCGTGTACCGGTTCCGGCCGGACGGCTCGGAGATGGAGTTCGTGCGGTCCAGCAACAACAACACCTGGGGCCTGGGCCTGGCCGAGGACGGCCAGGTGTTCGGTTCCACGGCCAACGGCAACGCGGCCTGGTACATGTCGATTCCCAACCGCTACTACGAGGCGGTCTCCGGCGGCTCGGCCGCGCGGATGGATTCGATCGCGGACAGCCAGGCGTACTACCCGATCGCCGGGAACATCCGCCAGGTGGACTGGCACGGGAAGTACACCGCCGGTGCCGGCTCGGCGCTCTACACCGCGCGCAGCTTCCCGTCGGAGTACTGGGGAGGCGTGTCGTTCGTCTGCGAACCGACCGGGCACCTGATCGGCCAGTTCCGGATCACCGCGGACGGCGCGGGCTACCGTGCGGCCAACGAGAGGAATTTCCTGGCCAGCGACGACGAGTGGTTTGCCCCGATCATGGCAGAGGTGGGGCCTGACGGCGCCTTGTGGGTGCTGGACTGGTACAACTACATCATCCAGCACAACCCGGTCCCGACCGGGTTCCAGAACGGCAAGGGCAACGCCTACGAGACGCCGCTTCGGGACAAGACCCATGGCCGGATCTACCGGGTGACCCATTCGGCCGGCAAGCCGGCGCCGAAGGTGCGCCTGGCCGGTGCCGGGACCGAGGCCTTGGTGGCGGCCCTGCGGAGCGAGGTGATGGAGACCCGACTCCACGCCCAGCGCCTGCTGGTGGAGCGGAAGGCCAAGGACGCGGTGCCGGCCCTCTTGGCGCTGGTGGCCGACACCTCTGCCGACCCGCTCGGGCTGAACCCGGGCGCCCTGCATGCGCTGTGGGCGCTCGAGGGGCTCGGCGAGGCCGCCAAGGTGCCCACCTCGGCGTTGTCGCATCCCTCGGCGGCGGTCCGTCGCGCCGCGGTGCAGGTCCTTCCCCTCGCCTCCGGCGCCGCACCGATCCTCGCCGCGAACCTCTTCGAGGATCCGGACACCCAGGTCCGCAAGGCGGCGTTCCTCGCGATGACCGAACGGGGAGGCAACGACGCCGGTGCGGCGCTCGTGGAGGCCTTCCAGGAGACCTCGAACCTTTCCGACCGCCACCTCCGCGAGGCCTTGACCGTGGCGGCGGCCTTCCACCACCGCGTGTTCCTCACCTACGCGATGATCCAGCCGTTGCCGGCCGCCGAGGGGGCCGAGGTGCTGCGGACGGTGGCCCGCCATCAGGCGGCGTCTGCCAAGATGGGGCTGGCGACGCTGCTCGCGGCGTCCAAGGCCGCCAAGGAAGTCTCCGAACCCGTGGTCGCGGGCATCGCCGCCGGTTGGCCCTCCGATGCCAAGCCCGAGATCTCCGACGCGGACCTCGGCGCCCTCAAGGCCGCGGCGGCCGCACTTTCCGACGCCGGCCGCGTTTCCCTCGTCCAGTTGGCGGTCGCCTGGGGACGTCGCGAGGCGTTCCGTCCCGAGATCCTCGAGCTTTCCCGCCGTCTGCGTGCCGCGGTCGCGGATTCCTCGTCCTCCGAGGCCGCACGGGTCGAGTCGGCCCGCCGACTCCTGACCCTCGACGACAGCCCGGAGGCGATCGCCGCCGTGATCGCGCCGATCGGTGCGCTGACCTCGCCGGGGCTGGCCAACGGCCTGATCGGCGCCCTCTCCGTATCCCGGGTTCCCGAGGCGGGCGCCGGGCTGGTCGCCCGCTGGGCCGATCTCTCGCCCGCGATGCGGCGGGCCGCCGCGGGTACGCTGCTCCGTCGCCGCGAATGGTCCCTCGCCCTGCTCGACGCCATCGCCAAGGGCGAGATTCCGGTCGGCGACCTGAGCCGCGACACCTGGAACCAGCTCCGTCGGCATCCCGAGTCGGCCGTCGCCGCCCGGGCCGCGGAGGTGGAGAAGTCCGGCGGGCCGAAGTCGTCGGCCGAGATGGCCGCCCTGATTGCCCGGATCACGCCCGAGGCCACCCGCGAGGGCGATGTCACCCGGGGCCGGGCCGTGTACGAGAAGAACTGTTCCGCCTGCCATGCCTTCGCCGGCAGGGGCGGCCGCATCGGACCGGACCTCACGGGCATCGGCGCCCGGCCGAAGTCGGAAATCCTGCCCGAGATCCTCGACCCCAACCGCTCCGTCGAGGCGAACTACCGTCTTTGGACCGTGACCAAGAAGGACGGGGAGTCGCTCGCCGGCCGCCTCGATGCGGAGACCGCCACCTCGGTGGAGATCGTCGACACCCTCGGGTCCAAGCACGTCGTCCTGCGGAAGGACGTCGAGAAGCTGGAGTCCTCGGGACAGTCGATCATGCCCGGCGGATTCGAACAGCTGCCGGTGTCCGAGTTGGCGGATCTCCTGACCTACCTCGCCAAGGGCGCCGCGCACTGAACGGCACCGCCCCCACGGGCGGCCCGGCCTTCAATGCCGGGCCGTCAGGGCGTGGAGGGCGCGCGACGTGCGGACCACCAGGTGGCGCCCGGCCAGTGCCGGTGTCGCCAGCACCGGCTCCCCGAGCTCGATCCGCTGGAGCAGCTCCGGGGAATCCGAGGACGCCGCGACCACGCTGATCGTGCCCAGTTGGGAGGTGAGATAGATGCGGCCCGCGGCCGCGAC
>CAIYXO010000709.1 GCA_903930165.1 uncultured Verrucomicrobiota bacterium
CCTGGATGGTGCCGGATCCGATCCCGAAGACGTCGACCTGGATCACGACGTCGCGGGTGACGCAGCCGGCGATCTCTCCGGCCCGGGCGAGGGCGTCGATGGGGGTGTTGGGGCGGCCTTCGGAGGAGACCGCGCGCTGGGCCTTGAGGAGCACGACGCGGATTCGGTCCTCCTCTGTCGGGAGCAGGCGGACGAAAAGGGTCACGGCCGCCGCGACCGCGAGGAAGAAGGTGATGCGGACGAGTGGCGACTTCATGGATTGATCAACCGGCCGACCACGCGCTCCCGGTTCACACGGCCGAAGTAGTGGTCTTCGCGGCGCATGGACCGGTTGTCGCCGATGACGTAGAACTCGTCGGGTCCGAGTTCCAGCTCCTGGACCTCCCAGGCGGCGGGATTGCGCACGCCGGGCGCGGGAGGACGGAGATAGGGTTCCTCCAGGGGTTCGCCGTCGATGAAGACCTGGCCGGCGCGGATGCGGAGGCGTTCGCCGGGGAGTGCGATGATGCGTTTGAGGAGGAAGAGATGGTTGCCGGCCTCGCGGATGGCGACGACTTCGCCGCGCTTCGGCGGTGAGAGGCGGAAGGCGAGCTTGTTGACGAAGAGCCTGCGGCCGTCGCGGTAGGTGGGCAGCATGCTGACGCCGCTGACGACGATCGGTTGGACCGAGGCCTTGAATCCGAAGTAGACCAGGACCGCGGTGACGACGAGCCGCACGAGGGTGGTTCGAGGGTTGCGTCCCACCAGGACCACCTGCCACCAGGGTGTCGATGAAGGCGATTCGAGGTCGGCCATGCGGGTTTGTGGCGGGACGCTAGGACGTGGAGGCGCTGGGCGAAACTGGAAACTGCGGTGCGGAAATCGCGGTCGCGGCCGGCAGCTGGATTGCCGAGAAACGACCTTGGCCCCCTTGACACCCGGGGCGAGCACAACAGTTTAAGGCGCGTTTGTCGGAAACCAGCCAGTCCGGTCGGCGAAGCCGCAATCCACGAAGCAAATGGGATCCAACAATGAAGCCAAGTCGGCGAACTCCACCGCGGGTGCGTTGGAGGCGGTGGTCGGTCGGCTCGCGTACTGGTGTGCGATAGAGCGCACCCCGGCGAGGATCCGCGAATGCGTGCGGGAGGCCGCCGCGTCGGGAGCGTCCCCGCTGGACTCCCTGGCCGCCGCGGTCGTTGCGGTCGGCCTGAAGGCGCGGCCGGTGACGCTGACATTGGCCGAGGCGGTGCACCATGCCCGGTCGGACACCCCGATCGTGCTTCGTCGGACGGACCCCTCCCCGGGCAACGAGTGGGTCATCGTGGTGAGGCGCGGTTGGTTCCGGGTGCGTGTGGACGGGCTGGAGTCGATGGGGCGCACGCAGGACCTCAATGTTGGAGCGCTTGGGAGGCTGTTGGGAACCGACGGGGGCCCGATTTCATGCCTGTTGGTGGAGGCCTCCTTGCCAGCCGATGCTGTGGGGCCGGCAGGAATGCCGTCGGACTCGGTTGGCGCCATGGGCAAGGAACACTTCCAGTCGCATGTGCATCCATCCCCGCTGGACCGGATCCGGTCCCTGGCGCGGCTGGAGCAGAAGGACCTCTGGACTCTCTTCTGGTACGCGGTGGCGACCGGTCTGCTGTACTTGGCCATCCCGCTGGCGGTGGACGCGATGGTCAGCAACATCGCGTTCGGCGGCCAGCAGAGGGTCTATGTCCAGGCCCTGCTGGTCCTGGCGGCGGTGCTGGGGACCTTCCTCGTTCTGTATGCGTCGGTCCGCTCGCTCGCGTTCGTGGTCATCGAACGGCTCCAGCGCCGCCTCTTCGTGCGCTTCACGGCGGACCTCGCGGCGCGGTTGCCCAAGGTCACCCAGGCCGAGTTCGACAAGGTCCACGGCCCGGAGCTGACCAACCGGTTCTTCGACATCATGACCCTCCAGAAGGCGGCGGCGCAGCTGTTGCTGGACGGACTCGACGTCATCCTGAGCTTCCTCATCGGGTCGGTGGTGCTGGCCTTCTACGATTGGACGCTGTTCTGGTTCGACGCGGGCCTGCTCGTGCTCATCGCGTTGGTGATCCGGGGATTCGGACGCGGCGGCGTGAACTCTAGCATCGAGGAGTCGCGGGCGAAGTACGCGACGGCGGGATGGCTGCAGCAGGTGGCGCTGTTCTCCGGGGCCTTCAAGTCCCCGGGCGGCGAGGCGCTGGCGGAGGAGCGCGCGGACGCCTATGCGCGGGAGTACCTCAAGCACCGGCGCACCCACTTCAAGATCCTGTTCAGACAGGTCGTCGGCCTGCTCTTCATCGAGGTGCTGGCGACGACGGCGCTCCTCGTCTGGGGCGGTTTCCTGGTCCTGTCGGGCAAGCTTTCGATCGGCCAGCTGGTGGCGAGCGAGCTGATCCTGACCGCAACCCTGGCGGCCTCCGCGAAGTTCGGAAAGCAGCTGGAGACCGCCTACGACCTTCTGACCGCCGTCGACAAGATCGGGCATCTCGTGGACCTGCGGATGGAGCGCTCGGGCGGAAGTGCGCCCAGCTCCCCGGCGCCGGCGGGCGCCTCGGTCGAGGTGCGTGGAGTCCACTTCGGCTATTCGGCGGACCGGCCGGTGTTCCGGGGGCTGGACATGGTGATCGAGCCGGGTGCGAGGATAGCACTTTCCGCCCGCGCCTCCACGGGTTCCACCACCCTTCTCGACATCCTCTACGGGCTGCGTTCGCCGAGCGAAGGGCATGTGGACATCGACGGCCTCGACCTGCGGCAGTGGAACCTGGAAGGTTTGCGCGCGTCGGTGGCCCGGGTTGCCGCGGACGACTCGATCTTCGACGGGACGGTCCGGGAGAACGTGCAGATGGGCAATGAGACCGTGGGCGTGGCCGAGGTGGTCGACGCGCTCAGGGCGGTGGGACTGCTGCGGAAAGTCCAGGCCCTGCCGCTGGGTGTGGACGAGCCGATCGCGCTGCTGGGACGTTCGCTTTCCGGCACGGAAAGGCGGCAGGTCCTGCTGGCGCGGGCGATCGCGCGGTCGCCGCGGCTGCTTCTCCTCGACGGCACCTTGGACGGTTTCGAGGCGGAGGAGATCGACAGCATCCTCGCCCACATCGCGTCACCGGAGCGTCCCTGGACGCTCCTGGTGGTCACCCGCGACCCGGATGTGCTCCGGCGCTTTGAGAGGCAGCTCACGCTGCCGGAACGTTCGGGCGAGCGAAAGGAGGCGGCATGAGCGAAGGACATCCGACAGGAGGTGGGCATCACCATGATCCGCTGCCGTTGAAGGGCGACGCCGCGCGGTTCCCGGCGTTGCTGATGGTGGACCCGAACCAGCGCATCTCGACCTTCCGGCGGTTGTTCCCGGCGGCGGTTCTGGCGGCACTCGTCGCGGTGGCGTTCATGCCGTGGCAGCAGTCGGCCGGCGGGAAGGGGCGCGTGATCGCCTTCGATCCGCTGGAACGACGCGTGAACGTCGAGGCCCGGGTCTCGGGCGCGGTGCGCGTTTCCCATCTCGTCGAGGGCCGGCGGGTGAAGGCCGGCGACGTCCTGATCGAGCTGGAGGACAACGATCCGAACCTGCTGGCGAACCTCGCGAGGCAGCGTGCGGACGCGGGGAGACGGCGTTCGTCGCTGGCCTCGCGGACCAACGAGCTGGCGCAGCAGGTCCGGCAGCAGGAACTTTCCCTCGAGGCGGCGCTGGCGGCGGCCCGGGAGCGGATCCGGGCTTCGGAGATCGCCGCCCAGACGGCCCAGCTCCGTTTCGAGCGCATCCGCGACCTGTTCCAGGATCGCCGCGGCCTGGCCTCGGAGCAGGAGTACGAGCTGGCGATCCTCTCGCAGAAGAGCACGGCGGCGGATCTCGCCTCGGCGCGGGCGAACCTGTCGCTGCAGGAGGCGACCATCGGCGGGGCGATCGCGGGGAGCCGCAGTCTCCGGGATTCGGCCGAGGCGGAGTTGGCCGCCGCCGACCAGCTGCTGGCCTCGCTCGACATCCAGCTCGCACAGGCGTCGCGCCAGACGGTGGTCTCGCCGCGGGACGGCTTCATCTTCTCGGTCCAGGCCACGCCGGGGACCTATCTGCGTCCGGGTTCGCCGATCTGTGTGGTGATCCCCGAGACCGAGAGCCGGATGGTCGAGCTGTGGCTTGAGGGCAACAACATGCCCTTGGCGGTGCCGCGGAAGACGGACGCGGAGGGCAAGGTGGTGGCCCCCGGCAGCGATGTGCGGATCCAGTTCGAAGGCTGGCCGGCCGTGGCGATCGTGGGTCCTTTCCGTGCCCCGCGAGGCACCTTCGGCGGCGAGGTCGTGCTGGTGGACGCGACGGACAACGGGAAGGGGATGTTCCGCGTTGTCGTGGCGCCGAAGCCCGACCAGGTCTCCGACGGCACCCGAGTGGCTCCGGAGAACTGGCCGGATCCCGCGATCCTGCGGCAGGGCGTCCGGGCGCAGGGCTGGGTTCTGGCCCGCCAGGTGCCGTTCTGGTATGAGGTCTGGCGTCTGATCAACGGCTTCCCGCCGGAACCGAAGCCGTGATGATCCGGGGCGACCGAACCGGCGTTTTCCCGGGCCTGTTCCGGAACCTTTCCCGATCCCAGCGCATGAACCCGAAACGTTTCCGAACCTGGCTGCGCCTCGCCGTGTTGGGCGTGGGACTCCTCCTCGGCCTGTTCCCGGAGTCGCCGGCCCGTGCCGGGGTGGGCACCGGAGGGGGCACCCTGCGCCTGTCGGACGTCCTGGCTTCGGTGACCAACCGCTATCCGCCCCTGCTGGCGGCGCTGATCGAGCGGGACATCGCCGCGGGTCGGCTCCGGAGCGCCGAGGGCGCGTTCGACTTCCAGACCTTCGCCAAGTTCACGGGCATCCCCCAAGGCTATTACGAGAACCGCACCTTCGAGGCGGGCTTCGAGCAGTTCACCGGAATCTGGGGCAGCACGGTGTTCGGGGGATACCGCATCAACCGGGGCGAAACCCTTCCGGACTACGACAAGAACCGGACGCAGGGAGACGGCGAGCCGCGCATCGGCCTGCGGGTGCCGCTGTTGAAGGACGGATCGATCGACCGCCGCCGTGCCGCGATCCTGCAGGCGCGCCTGGACCGCGAACTCGCGGACCCCTTCATCCTGCGCCAGCAGCTGGACTTCATCCGGGCCGCGTCCATGGCCCACGCGTCCTGGGTTGCGGCCGGAAGGCGCTGGGATCTTTCCGAGGACCTGCTCCGGGTCGCGAGCGAACGGGGACAGGCCCTGACCAACCAGTCCGCGGGCGGCCTGATTCCGCGCATCGTCCTCACCGACAACCAGCGTCTGGTCGTGTCGAGGCAGCTGGCGGTGGTGCAGGCGAGACGTCGATTCGAGGCGTCCTCCATCGCGCTGTCCCTCTTCCACCGCGACGTGGACGGGAATCCGGTGCTGGCCGGCCGCGACCGGCTGCCCCCGGAGGAGCCCGCTTCCGCGCCTCCGGACCCCTCGACCCTGGAAGGTGACATCGCGGTGGCGTTGGGAGGGCGGCCGGAGATCCGGCGCTTCCGCCTGGGAATCGAGAAGGCCGAGGTGGACCTGAGGCTGGCGAGGAACCAGGCGTTGCCGAGCCTCGACGCCGGAGTCGCCGTGAGCCGGGATTTCGGAAGCGACCGCTACAAGGACAAACGGGACACCGAGGTCGAGGCCGGCGTGGAGTTCAAGATGCCCCTGCAGCGACGCGACGCCCTTGGACGCATCGAGGCGGCGGAGGCGCAGCTTGGGCGGCTGGCGGCGGAGGAACGCATGGCTCGGGACCGCGTGGCGGCGGAGGTCCGGGACTCCCACTCGGCGCTGACCGCGGCTTGGGAGCAGATCGCGCAGGCGCGTCTGAACGTCGAGCTGGCCGGCGAGCTGGTCGAGGCCGAGAACACGAGGTTCCAGCGGGGCGCCTCGGATCTGCTGGCGGTCCAGATCCGTGAGCAGGCCGGCTTCGAGGCGCGGACGACCGAAGTGGACCTGGTGGCCGACTACCTGCGTGCGCTTGCCGACTACCGTGCCGCCACCGCCGCCGACGCCCGGCCGATGAAGCCGCTTCGGTGACGTCGCGGACCCGGTCCGGTCTGCCCGTGGACCCGCTTCAGCCCGGTCGCAGGATCTCGACGAGTTGCGTGAGGCAGCGGGCGTTCTCGGCCGGTGTTCCCACCGAGATCCGGAGCCATTGCTGGAGGCCGTAGCTGCCCATCGGACGCGTGATCACGCCACGCCGCTGGAGTTCGGCGAAGACCCTTGCGCCGTCCCCGACCTCGACGAGGACGAAGTTGGCCGAGGACGGGATGAACCGGAGGCCGAGTTTCGCGAAGGCGGATTCGTAGTAGGCGACCCCCACGCGGTTGTTCGCGCGGGTGCGATCCATGTGATCCGAGTCGTCGAGCGCGGCGAGGGCGCCGGCCTGTGCGATGGAATTGACGTTGAACGGCTGACGCGCCTTCTCCATGGAAGCCACCAGCTCGGGGCCGGCGATGCCGTAGCCGAGGCGCAGGCCGGCGAGGCCGTAGATCTTGGAGAACGTCCGGCAGAGGATCAGGTTGGGACGGGCTCCGGAACGGATTTCCGGGATGAGGTCCACGGGATTGTCGAGGAATTCGATGTAGGCCTCGTCCATCGCGACGATGACGTCCGACGGAACGGCGTCGAGGAACCGTCGGACGTCCTCGGCGGAGGTCCGTGTGCCGGTCGGGTTGTTGGGATTGGCGAGGAAAACCACGCCGGTGGCCGGGGTGATGGCGCCGATCAGGCCGGGAATGTCGGCGCCGAACTCCTTCGCCGGAACCGTCACGAGCTTGGCGCCGAACAGGGCGGAGACGATGGGGTAGACCGCGAAGCAGAATTCCGAGGCGACGACCTCGACCCCGGGACGCATGGCGATGTGTCCCACGAACTCGAGGATCTCGTTCGAGCCGTTGCCGAGGATGAGGTTCGACGGATCGACACCCAGCACCGAGGCGAGCCGGCGCTTCAGCAGCGTGGCCGAGCCGTCGGGATAGAGGTGGAACTGCCGGGCGGCCTGTTCCATCGCGGCCACGGCCTTCGGGGACGGACCGAAGGGGTTCTCGTTCGAGGCGAGCTTGATGATGGAAGCCGGATCGAGCCCGTGTTCGCGGGCGACCTCGTCGATGGGGCGTCCAGGAACATAGACGGGCAAAGAGGCCAGGGACGGATTCAGACGGCGGGTGAAAGCGCTCATGCGGCCGGGGAGACTTGACCCGGAAACGTCAGGAATCAAGGGGACCGAGAAGGAAGGCGCCTCGGGGGCGAAAGGGAGGGAAGTGGTGCATCCGCAAGGAGTTGAACCTTGAACCTGCTGATCCGTAGTCAGCTGCTCTATCCAATTGAGCTACGGATGCACAACGGAGCGCGGAACGTAAAGACGGCCCTCCCGGCCTGCAAGAGATTTCCGCAGATCGAATGCATCTTCCTTCGGGTCCACCTCGCCGTGGCAATCCGCGGATCCACCCGTCGCCGACCTGGGCGCCGCCCAGGAGACTGCGGGTATCCGCAGATGACGCAGAGGGACGCAGATGGGGAAGTGAAGGAGGGTTCGGGATCTGTGGGAATCTGAGGCATCTGCGGATGGCCGCCGGAATCCGGGATTTCGGCGGCCGCCCGTTGAGAGACTGCCGGGGAGTGTCGTGGAAGCTCCAAAAAACTCCCGGCGGCAAAAGGGTCGAGATCCGCTTCAACGACATGTGGAGGAGCGTCGGCGGATCCGTTCCGAAACTTGTTCCCCATTCCACAAAATGAGCCTTGCACCACCCGGAGGTGCCGACGATAAACCGGTCCGAAATTACGAACTATGGCTGACATCGCTAACCGCTACTCCGAGAACGTCGCCGGCAAGTACTTCGTCGACAACCAGTGCATCGACTGCGACCTGTGCCGCGAGACGGCCCCGCAGAACTTCACCCGCTGGGACGATGGTGGCTACTCCTACGTGAAGAAGCAGCCGACCACGCCCGATGAGGAAGCCGCCTGCAAGGAAGCCATGGAAGGCTGCCCGGTCGAGGCGATCGGCAACGGCGGCAACTGAGCCGTCCCTCAGGACA